>CALBVR010000320.1 GCA_937969565.1 uncultured Acidimicrobiales bacterium
GTCGCCGGCATGGAAGACGTTCATGATGAGCAGCTCGTACTTGTCTGCGATGGCGTAGATCTGGTCCAGCACGTCGGCCAGTGCGGACCGGGGCACGACGGTGTCGTGGAGGTAGTAGTCGGGAGCGATCTGGGCGACGGCGCCGAACGCCGTCTTGCGCCCCTTCCACAGCAGCATGCGTTCCTCGTCGGAGCCGGCCAGTCGCACGTTGGTCGCGTTGTTCGCGCGGCCGATCTCGGCGATGCGATCGGCATCGATGTCGACACCCGAATCGAGTCCGTCGACCTCGGCGAGCAGCACGGCGGCAGCGTCGGTCGGATAGCCGGCACCCACGTAGTTCTCGACGGCGGCAGTGATCGCCTTGTCCATCACTTCCATTGCGGCGGGGACGATGCCGTCGGCGATCACATCGCTCACGGTGTTCGCAGCATCGCGCACATCGTCGAAGGCCATGAGCAGCGTGCGCACCGCCGGCCGGTTCTTCGTGATCCGAACGGCGATCTTCGTGACGATGCCGAGCGTGCCCTCACTCCCGACGAAGACGCCTCGGAGATCGAACCCCTGCGGTTCAGCGTCGAGGCCGCCGAGCATCACGGCGTCTCCAGACGGCAGCACAACTTCCATTGCGAGAATATGCGCGTTCGTCACGCCGTAGGCGAGGCAATGGGGGCCGCCAGAGTTGTTGGCGACATTCCCACCGACCGTGCACACCTGCTGGCTCGACGGGTCCGGGGCGAAGTGGTAGCCGAGCGGCGTGAGGTGCCGAGTGAGATCCAGGTTGATGACGCCCGGCTCGACCCAGGCGATCGAGTTGGCTTCGTCGATCTCGAGGATCGCGTTCATCTTCGTCACCGCGACGACGACCGGCACGCCGAGCGGGATCGCCCCGCCGGCCAGGCCGGTTCCGGCACCACGGGGAACGACGTTGCGCTGGAAGTCGTTGGCCAGGCGAACGACGGCCTGCACCTCTGCCGTCGTCTCCGGGTAGACGACGGGACCGGAGTTGCCGCCGTCGAACACCGAAGCATCGTGGCTATGCAGCGACCGGTGCGCACCGTCGTACTTCACCCGATCCGCCATGAGTGCGTTCCGGAGTGCGTCGACGAACGGATCTCCGGACGACTCGTCCTTCGACCCACCGGCAAGTTCACGAAGTTTCGACAAAACCATGGTGGGCTCCTTCAGATCCGTGCGGACAGGCCGGCCGCTTCGATGCCCGCCACCACAGCGGCCTCGTCATTGTCCGAAGTGTCGCCGGAGCACCCGACGGCACCGATGAGTGCCCCATCGCCGCCGGCAACGAGCACGCCACCGGCGACCGGAACCAACTGCCCGTCCATCGCCCCAATGAGACCGTTCACGAAGTGCGGACGATCGACTGCAGCCTCGCCGAGACGACGACTACTCATCCCGACGGAGATGGCTCCGTAGGCCTTGCCGTGCGCCACGTCGAACCGTCGGTTCGCCACGCCATCCTCCCGCTCGAACGCAACCAGATGCCCTCCGGCATCGAGCACGGCAACGCACAGCGGGTTCATCCCGGCGCCGTGGCCGTGCTCCAGCGCGGCCGAGATGATCGTGCGGGCCTGATCGAGGGTGAGGGACATGGCGACTCCGTGGGTTGGGGCGCTACTGCGCCTTCAGTTCAAGGCGGCGGGCGTGAAGGATCGGCTCCGTGTAGCCGGAGGGCTGCTCGACGCCGGACAGGACCAGGTCGAGGGCGGCGCGGAATGCCGGGCCGTCGTAGCTGGGCGCCATCGGCGTGTACGACGGATCGTCGGCGTTCTGCCGGTCGACGACGGCCGCCATGCGCTCCATCGTCTCTCGGATCTGGGCCTCGTCGGCAACGCCGTGGTGCAGCCAGTTCGACATGTGCTGCGACGAGATGCGGCAGGTGGCGCGGTCTTCCATCAGGCCGACGTCGTTGATGTCCGGCACCTTCGAACAGCCGACGCCCTGATCCACCCAGCGGACGACGTAGCCGAGGATGCCCTGGGCGTTGTTGTCGAGTTCGGCCTGGATGTCTTCCGCGGACCAATCGGTCGAGGCGGCCACGGGGATCTGGAGCAGGTCATCGAGCGAGCTGCGCCCACCATTGGCTGCGAGCTGTGCCGCGAGCTCACCCTGGCGGTCGAGCACGTTGACCTGGTGGTAGTGGGTGGCGTGGAGCGTCGCCGCGGTCGGTGAGGGAACCCAGGCACAGTTGGCACCGCTGTTCGGGTGACCGATCTTCTGGTCGAGCATGTCCCCCATGAGGTCCGGGGCGGCCCACATGCCCTTGCCGATCTGCGCCCGTCCCTGGAATCCGCAGGCGAGACCCGTGTCAACGTTCCAGTCCTCGTAGGCACCGATCCAACGCTCGGCCTTCATGTCGCCCTTGCGAACCATCGCGCCGGCCTGCATGGAGGTGTGGATCTCGTCACCGGTGCGGTCGAGGAAGCCCGTGTTGATGAAGGCGACGCGAGACTTGGCGGCCCGGATGCATTCCCGCAGGTTGACGGTGGTCCGCCGTTCCTCGTCCATGATGCCGATCTTGACCGTGTTGAGCGGAAGGCCGAACAGCTCCTCGACGCGGGTGAACAGATCGTTGGTGAAGGTGACTTCGTCGGGCCCGTGCATCTTCGGCTTCACCACATAGACCGAACCCTCGCGGGAGTTCCGGGCGCCGTCGGTCTTGTTCAGGTCGTGCTTCGCACACAGGACCGTGACCATCGCGTCGAGCAGTCCCTCGGGGATCTCGTTGCCAGAGGCGTCGAGCACGGCGGGCGTGGTCATGAGGTGTCCGACGTTTCGGGTGAGCAACAGCGACCGGCCGGTGCGGACGAGTTCGCTGCCGTCGGGTGCCGTGTAGATGCGGTCCGGGTTCAGCGTGCGAGTGAAGGTCCGATCGCCCTTCGTGACCGATTCGGACAGATTGCCGGTCATCAATCCGAGCCAGTTCCTGTACGCCAGCGCCTTCTCTTCGCTGTCGACGGCGGCGACCGAGTCTTCGCAGTCGATGATTGCGGTCATCGCCGACTCGAGCACGACGTCGGCCACGCCGGCCTTGTCTTCGGATCCGACGTTGTGGGTCGGGTCGATGACGATGTCGATTCCGAGACCGTTGTGGTCGAGGAGAATGTTCGTGGGCGAGTCCGGCTCGCCCGAGTAGCCGTCGAACAGGCCGGGCTGGGCCAGGCCGGTGGTCTCGTCGCCGAGCTCGGCCACGAGCTCGCCGTCGGCAACGCGGTAGGCGGTCACGTCGGCATGGGAGCCGGACGCCAGCGGCACCGTTTCGTCGAGGAAGTTCCGCGCCCAGGCAATGACCCGCGCGCCTCGGGCGCTGCTGTACGGGCCGGGTTCCGGCAGATCACCGAGGGCATCGGTGCCGTAGAGCGCGTCGTACAAGCTGCCCCAGCGGGCGTTGGCCGCGTTGAGCACATAGCGAGCGTTGGTGACCGGCACGACCAGCTGCGGGGCCGGGATCGATCGGATCTCGGGGTCGACGTTGGCCGTGTCGATCGTGAAGTCCGGACCCTCGGGAACGAGGTACCCGAGTTCTTCGAGAAACGTGCGGTAGGCGGCGGCGTCATGGGGTTGGCCGGCTCGCTCACGGTGCCAGGCATCGATGGCAGCCTGCATGGACTCTCGCACCTCGAGCAGCTCGGCGTTGCGAGGGCCGAATTCGGCGATGATCGCTGCGAGACCGTCGAAGAACGCATCCGCCTCCACCCCGCTGCCGGGCAGCACGTCGTTCACGAGTACGGCGTGGAGCTCGGGGCCGATTGCGAGACCTGCAGCTTCGATTCGTTCCATGGTGGGTTCCTCCGGGAGTCCGATGGTGTCGAGAGTACGAAGGGATCGGCTCCGAGATGGGCGGCAGGAACGACCAACTATCCGGCGGGTTGCCGTGCGTCGAAGATCGTTCCGATTTCTGTTAACAGTCAACATAGAGGACCTTCTGTTAACAGTCAACATGTTCTAGGATGGGGAGATGGCACTCCCCGTTACCCACACGGACCTCGGCAGCGCCGTGATGTCGGCATTGCGGGCCTCGATCATCGATGGCGACTTCGCCCCCGGGGAACGACTGGTCGAGACCGAACTCGCCGAACGGTTCGACGTGAGCCGTGGCCCCATCCGCGATGCGTTGGCTGAACTGGAGCGAAGCGGGTTGGTCGAGCTACGTCCCCGGAAGGGCAGCTTCGTCCGGTCGCTGTCGGCCGCCGACATCGCCGAGATCTACTCGCTGCGAACCGCGCTCGAATCGTTGGCACTGCGCATCGCCGTCGACATCGCCGCCGACACCACCACCATGCGGACGAACCTCGACGCGCTCGATGCAGCCCATCGCACCAACGACCAGCGAAGCATCGGCGAAGCGGACATGGCGTTGCACCGCTCGTTCATCGAGGCATCGGGGCACCGTCGTCTACGGGAGGCCTGGGAGGCACTCGCCGACCAGACGCTCCTGATGATGTCGACGCTGCCCTCCGTCGCACCCGACATCCAGGGACCCATGGGCGCCCACAGCGCCATCGTCGACGCCGTCGCATCTGGCGATGCCGACGCCGCAGTGGCGGCGCTCACGCACCACCTCGACGACGCCCGCGCCGCCATGCTTCCCCACTTCGCCTGACCGAACGCCTCAGGTGCCTGGCACCTAAGCAGGTGTTAGGTGCCAGGCACCTAAGGGCGTGTTAGGTGCCAGGCACCTACGGGATTGCGTGGCCGAGGTCAGGTGAAGACTGTTGCCTCACGGGTGGAGATTGCGAACAAGACGATGAACCCGGTCACCACGCCAACGAGCCCGGCGACGGCAATCTGCGTCGTCGCGATCATCAACGCCGGGTTCTCATCGGCGAACAGCACCTCTTCACCGGCACCGTTGACCCACCGCCGCCAACCGCTGCGGTCGGCGGTGGCATCGAGCGGTTCGAGCTCCAGCGCTCCAGATCGCCAGACGAGCGCTCCGGCCAACGACGTCGTCGCGAAGAGCCGCACAGGCACCGCCCGCCTGCTGACGAGTCGCAGGGCCCCGAGCACACCCACCACCGTTGCGATCGCATAGATGACGGCGCCACCGCCGGTGAACACATCGTCATCGCCTCCCTGAAACAGCCCGAGCAGAAACCCGAAGAACCAGCAGCCCACAAGCCACAGCACGGCACCCACCAAGCGGACCCCACCGAACAACAGGCGACCAGAGCCAGCCTCGCTCAATGCACGACGGGAGCCGGTCAAGCGATGCTTGCTCGATCGGAGGCGATGGCGGCATCCATTCGGGCCAGGACATCGCCGCGGTGCAGCTTGACCATTCCGGCGTAGGACTTCGGATCGAGCGCCGTGAACGACGCAGCCTCGGCAATCGCCGATTCCACGACAGCATCCGCGGACACGACCTCATCGAGGAAGCCCACCTCGGCCGCCTGCACCGGACCGGTGATCCGGGCGTTCATCGCCGCACGATGACGATGCCGGTTACTCAGCCGAGTGTCCGCAATGATCGCCGCCCATCCCGGCAGCACCATGCCGATGGCCACCTCGTTCATGCCGAACTTCGCACCCTCGTCGTCGGTGCCGAAGCGGACATCGCAGCCGAGCAGCGTGAACGCGCCAGCGGCCAACGCATGACCGGTCGACGCCGCCACCACCGGCTTCGGAAAGCCGAAGAGCCGTCGTACGAACTCGCCGCCACCGGCGACCATGTCGACGATCGCCGACATGTCGCCGGCGCCCATCACCTTCAGATCGAACCCGGCCGAGAAGACTCCGGGCCGTCCGGCGAGGACGACACCAGCAACGGCGTCATTCCCCTCCACCTCATCGAAGGCGGCATGCAGATCCGCCTGCATCGCAGGCGACAGTGCGTTCACCTTGCCGTCATCCATCGCGATGATGGCCACTGCGTCGTCGATGGTCACGGTCACTCGTTCGCTCATCTCACCAGCATGGCACCTCCGGCCACCCATCGACCACGACCGGGATGCTCAGAACGCGCTGCCTACACTGATGCGGTGAACATCATCCTCACGGGCTTCATGGGTACGGGCAAGAGCACCATCGGGCAGGCGGTCGCCGAGCGGTTGCACTACCGACTCGTCGACACCGACGAGCTGATCGAAGCGCAACACGGGCCGATCACCGGGGTCTTCGCCGTCAAGGGCGAGGACGGATTCCGTGCGATCGAGCAGGATGCCGCCCAGGCGGCGGCGTCCCAGAAGCAGGTCGTCATCTCCACCGGCGGTGGAACGATGGTCCATCCCGACAGTGCCTGGGCGTTGGAGCGCAGCGGACTCGTCTACACACTCACCGCATCGGTCGACGAGATCCTCGAGCGGATCGGTTCCGACGGCATCGAGAGCCGCCCGATGTTCGACGACGTCGACGACCCGCGTGCCCGCATCGAGGAGCTGCTTGCCGACCGGGCCGAGACCTACGACCAGTACGTCCAGATCGACACCACCGGACGGGAACCCGACGAGATCGCCGATGAGATCGTCGCCGACATCGAAGCCCGGCGCACCGCGTTCGCCGACGCCAACCGGCGCACCGTCTTCGGCCTGCCACTCACCACCGGCCTCGTTGCCGGCCTGCTGACCGCCGCGGTGTTCCTGGCCGCCGGGCTGTTCCTCATCAGCCAGACCGCCCCCGAGCGCTTCAACGGCGTCGAGCTGACCGACCCGATCGAGATCCCGGACGGCGCCCCCGCCGCCGACGAATACGTCGAGCTCGAACAGAAGCTCACTACGGGCGACTCCGTCGACCATGCGATCACACAACGCATCCGGGAGGTGCCCACCGTTCCCGGATCGGCAACCCACGTCGGCACCAACCGCTCCCGGGTCGGCACCCGTGAGCTGTACACATGGACCGCCGACAACGGCGTCGACCAGGTGCCCTGCATGGGTGTGCTCAGCACGTCGAGCACGAACGCAGCCGAGTGCTTTCCGCCTGACGCCGATCCAATCGTGGAAGCCCGAGTCGGGATGTTCGACGACGGAGACCTCTGGCGGGCAACGCTCTGGGCCGGCGAAGACGACTTCCGCTGGCTCACCGTCACGACGGACAACGGCGACGTCATCCTCACCGACGTGGCTCGAGGCATCGGCCACCTTGAATGGATTGGCGAGCCGCCGGTGACCTACGCGGCCTACGACGAGAACGCCGCGGAGATCTGGACGATGACCGCCGAGTGAGGCGGCCTCAGCCGTTCACCATCGCATCGACCTGACGCACGAGGTTGACGTCCCCGGACACCAGCAGCGTCGTGATACACGTCTCGCTCCAACGGCCCAACAGTTCGTCCTTGATCTTCTCCGGCGGGCCGACGAGCGCAATGTCCTCGATCATCTCGGTCGGGATCGCAGCGATCGCATCGTCCTTTTTGCCGTCGAGATAGAGATCCTGGACGGTGTGGCAGACGTCCTCCCACCCCTGTCGGGCGAAGACGTCGAAGTGGAAGTTGGCGCCCTTGGCGCCCATGCCTCCGACGTAGAGGGCGATCATCGGCTTGATGAAGCTGGCCGCAACGTCGACGTCCTCGTGCGGAACGATCGGCACACTCGCTGCAACATCGAACGTCTCGAAGGTGTGCCGACCCCCGGCTTCGAAGCCCGTCGAGAGGGCATCCCGGTAGAACGCGTCGGCCTTCGGACCGAAGAAGAGCGGAAGCCAGCCGTCGCAGATCTCCGCGGAGAGCGCAACGTTCTTCGGCCCTTCAGCAGCGAGATAGATCGGCAGATCCGAGCGCAGCGGATGCACCGTTGGCTTGAGCGCCTTGCCCAGCCCGGCGCCGCCCTCGAGCGGCAACTGATAATGGCGGCCATCGATGGTCACCGGGGCCTCACGCGCCAGCACCTGCCGGATGACGTCCACGTACTCACGGGTCCGCTCCAGCGGACGGGGATACGGCTGGCCGTACCAACCCTCGACCACCTGAGGACCGGACGCACCGATCCCCAGCCGGAACCGACCGTTGCTCAGGTGATCCATGCTGATCGCCGCCATGGCGGCCGCGGTCGGCGTCCGAGCCGACATCTGCATGATCGCCGTTCCCAGTCCGATGTTCTCGGTGTGCGCGCCCCACCACGCCAACGGGGTCAACGCATCGGAACCGTACGCCTCGGCCGTCCAGGTCGAATCCCAGCCGAGCTCATCGGCGGCCTTGATTGCCTCCAACGCCCCAGCAGGCGGACCGGAGCCCCAGTATCCGGCCATCAATCCAAGTCGCATGGACTTCCCCCTTTGTTCGAAGAACGTCATGGTCGCACACGTCAGTCGCGAAACTCCGACCGAATGATCGGGACAGTGTCGTGGTCCGGACCGAGGTCTTGCAAGACTGCACCGATCATGAAGGTGTCCGTGCCCCGTTCGAGGCGAGCACAACTCCGCCGGCGCGCCCAGGAGCGAGTCCTCGCCGACGTTCGCTCAACCGTCCGTCCAGGCGACGTCATCGCCACCGCTCGCTCGGACGTGGTGTCGCGTCTCATCCGATTCGGAACCTGCTCCGCCTACAGCCACGTCGGTGTCTTCGCCGGTTCGGGAGTTGTCTTCGAGGCCTATCCATCACTTCGTGGCGGTCGCCGGAACGGCCTGCGCGAGACAGGGCTCGATCACTTCCTGCTCCGCGGTCGACTGACCGGCATGCGGGTGGTTCGCTTCCCGGGCGCAACCGGTGACCCCAAGGAGCTCCGACGGCGGTTCGAGGCACTCGCCGACATCACGGGGACCTTTGGCTTGCTTCACAGCCTGCCGATCGTCGTTCTCGGAGTGGCATCGCCGACGCGTCGGCTGCGTCTGGGGCAGTTGACGGATTGGATCATCAGACGCAACCGACCGATGCACTGTGCGCACTTCGCGACCGAACTGCTCCGGATCGACTCGGCCGCTCGACCCAGCGACGCTGCGTGGCGATTCCCACATCTCCGATTGAGGAGTTCCAGTTTCGTCATGCCAGGCGATCTCGCGAACGACGGAACCCCAATCCTCCAGTGGTTCGATCGGCCCTGTCCTTCGATTCCCCTACGCGATACCAATGGCGGTCTGGGCGTAGCGGCACACAGGAAGAGATTTCGTGATCATCGATTTGAATGAATGGTCGGGTTCCACGATCGGCGCGGACGTCGCCGTGGTGGGAACAGGCGCAACCGGGCTCGCCCTGGCGATGTCGTTCATGGAGAAGGGCCTCTCGGTCGCCATGCTCGAGACCGGCGGCTACGAGCGGACCGAAGAGGCCGAACACCTGAGCCGAGCTGAGGTTCGCGGATCGCTCCCCGTCTGGATCCAAACCCGCAGCCGATTCCTCGGCGGCTCCACCAACTGCTGGGGCGGCAACAACAGCCCCCTCGACCCCGTCGACTTCGAACGGGACTGGGTGCCGGATGCAACGTGGCCGATCGGCCTCGACGATCTCGCACCGTACGCCGAACAGGCACACGATCTCCTCCGCCTCGGCCCGACGGACTTCAGCCTCGACTTCTGGAAGAAGCGGCTCAAGCGTGTTCGCGACGGGCTGCTCTTCGAACACTCCGACGTCGTCACCACGAAGCTGATCCAGAAGACGAACGTGGGCCACGTCGGTGAACTCATGCAGCGGGACCTGGAGTCCTCCGCCACGCTGACCGTCTACCTGAACGCCCAGGTCACGAACCTCGAGACCCGCAGCGACGGCTCGATGGTCTCCGGCCTCGAAGTCGTCTCGCTCGACGGCTCTCGCACCGCTCGGGTCGAAGCCGCCCAGTACGTGCTCGCCGCCGGCCCGGAGAACGCCCGGCTGCTCCTTGCCAGCAACCGGCAGGATCCTCGTGGCGTCGGCAACGAATACGACCAGGTCGGCAAGTGGTGGCTGGCCCATCACAGCGCATTGCGCGGTTGGCTCGAGCCGGCCCCCGGGCTCGACTGGGAGTTCTACGACACCATGCCGTGGCCGGTCGGCGACCGCCAGGTCTTCGCCTGTCTGCAGCTGACCGAACAGGTCCAACGACGGGAGAAGCTGCTCAACTCAGCCGCGATCCTGGAGACGTACAAGCCGCACCTCGCCTTCAACAATCGGGCGCGCAGCATCGCTGCGGTGAAGACGCGACTCGGCCGCCACATCGAGAGTCTCGAACCCCAGGAGCTCACCTCCGAGCTTGCGCTCGGGTTCGCCGGAGACACGGCCCGGGTCCTCGCCCGAACCGCAGACGAGCAGACCCGACGCTTCCGAAAGAAGCCGGTTCGTGCGTTTGTCCGCAACTGGTGCGAGCAGACTCCCGACCCGGACAACCGAGTCGTGCTGACGGACGAGACGGACCGATTCGGTGTCCCGAAGATGCGCATCATCTCCAACCTGTTGCCGAGCGATCGGCACACGCTTCGGCGGTCCTTCGAACTGATGGGCGAGGAGTTCGAAGCCCAGGGCTACGGCCGGCTCGTTTCGGACTTTCCGGAGGGCGACGACTGGCCTCCGGGCACGATCAGCACGGCGCACTTCATGGGCGGCACCCGCATGCATCTGGACCCGCAGCAGGGCGTCGTCGATGAGGAATGCCGAGTGCACGGCGTCGACAACCTCTGGATCGCCGGTGGTTCGGTCTTCCCGACCGCAGGCGTGTCGATGGTGACGTACACGGCGATCCTGCTGGCCTTCCGAGCAGCCGATCGGATCGCTGCCGGTGCGTCCGGAGCCGATCGCGCCACCGCCTGAGGTTCACTCCGATCGAACCAGCCCGTCGTACGGGGCGGTTGCCGCCCAGATCTCCCGATCACGCGACAGGAGGATCGTTCCCTCGGCGTTGAGCCAGAGATGGTCGTCCTCGGTGACGGACCGTCCCCCCGGTTGCACGATGGTGATGCCGGCTTCCGGTTCCCACCGCTTCAACTGGAGGCTCGGCGGCGACGACACGAAGAAGTCGAGGTCGACGGAGAGGAACATCGCGCCGCCTCCCGTCGATTCCGCCTCGACCACGAGTTCGCTCGCCCCGGTCGGAATCCTGGTCGCTTCGGCGTCGCCGGCAGACCCGGCGTACAGCCACGAGCTGAGATCGTTGACGAGCTGATCCGCCGTCCCGAGATCCTCCGTCGTGAGGGTTGGGCCGGCCTGCACGATCCACGCCGTGCCGTTGAGCGAGCCACGGCTCACCTCGAGCGGCACCTCGGTTGTGCCGAGCCACTCCCACACCTCGCCGGACCGCCGGGACACCGAGATCCAGGTGGTTTCGTCTTCCCCCTCGCCTGAGCCGGAGGTGGCGGACAACAGGAGCAAGCCCGCGTCACCGATCGAAAGATCGAGAATTCGACCCGCACCGACCTCGCCCTGGGCCACCGGCGTCCACTCGTCCGTGGAGTCTGCGTCGAGGCGCAGCTCGTGGAGCCGTCCGTCGAACGCCGACAACAAAACGCTGGGTCGATCGGGATCGACACCAGCCCGCTCGAAGGATGCCGGCGAAACGTCGACGACAGTCCGCTCCGCCGCTGCGGCATCGAGCCGGGCGAGCGCGGGCCCGTCCGGTGTGATGGCCCGGACGATCGCAGCACCTGCATCGATCGCCAGGACGGAACCGAACTGCACGTCCGGCGCCGCGTACGTGAGGTCGCCGGCGGAGGACCGGACGACCAGCGCATCGCCGGCTGCCGCGATGGCGGTCGAGCCCCGGTTCGAGACCGCAAGGTACGGACCAACCCCGTCGACGGCGTCGAAGAGTTCATACCAGATCGTTCCGGTGTCGCTCCGAAGGACCCGCTCCTGGCCGAGGTAGGTGATTCCATGACTGCCCCGTTGAATACTCACGGCATCGTCGGGCAGTGGCTGGTCGATCCCCAGCTGGGCCCATCCATCGGCCTCGGTCCATCGGGACACGGTGTACCGCTGGTCAGCGAGATGCGTGGCCAGCAATCCGTCCCCAACGACGGCGATCGACCGGATCGTGCAGACGCCCTGCGTTTCCGGACACGGCCGGAACGGCACATCGACGGGGCGGCCACCGGCAGGAGCCCACAGCAGAAAGCGCTCGGTTCGCGAGAGATCGTCCGCCCAGCCGAGCGAGCCGAGGAACGCATTGGCCGTCGTGGAAGTTGACACGGCGTCGAGCTCAACAGCGGTGGCTCCCCGCGGCAGCTCGAACTTCAACCGGGTCCAGTCGGTCCCGTCGAACGACGCGAACGCCGCGTCCTCGAGGAGCCCGACCTTTCCGATCGCGAGCCATCCGGTCTCCGTCGTCTCGAGTTGGTTTGCGAAGAATCCGAACGGCAGGTTCGTGGGCGTGGTCGTCTCCCACGAGAGGCCGTCGTCCGATTCGAACCAACCGATGGATCCGTTGATGTTGGTGAGTCCGACGAAGCCCCGGTCGCCCGTGCCTGCTGCGAGCACCGGCAGGTCCCACTCGCCGTCCGCCACCGGCGTCGCCAGGATCTGTGGCCGCCTGGTCTGATCGATGGCGCGGGCGATCGTGACCTGACGGGTACCGTCGACCACCGCGGAGATCGTCAGCTCGCCGTCGTCGATGAGCAGCACCCCGAGCTCGCTCACCCCCGGGAACGTGAACGCTTCCCATGTTCCGTTGCCGGTCGAAAGGTGAAACCCACCGGCGTCCGGTTCGTCCGCTGAGGCGATGACGCCACCGCCATTGAGGATCGGGTCGAGCCGGTTCACGCCGGAGAGTTCCGATGCATCGGCGTAGAGCATCCAGTCGTCGTACGGAGCGGTCGCCGCCCAAGCCCGCAGTCCATCGATGAGCCAGATCGTTCCATCGCCCGAACGCACCAACCGGCTGCCGCCATCGAGATCTGCGTCCGTCGGCGTGATGTCCACGGACTCGTCCGCCGTCAGCCGAAGCAGGCGAGTCGGCAATTCGATCCCCGAGGGTGTGCTGAAGAAGTCCACCGTGCTCGAGATCGCAATGGCCCCATCGGCAACCGCGACGTGCGCACGAACCCGATCGTTGTCGGCGAGCCGGAGCCGCACGGTGTCGCTCGCTCCCGCCGTCCACACCCGGTCCTCCACCTGCTCGATGGCGGTCGCGTCATCACCGGCCGGGGCGTCGCCCGGCCCGGCCAGCACGGCCCAGGATCGGCCGTTCAGAGAACCGTCATGGACCCGCTCGGGCACGACGAACTCGTCGAACACCTTCCAGACGACGCCATCCGTCGACCGTCGGATCTGCAGCTGCGTGGCCGACGTGGCCGAGCCGGCCGTTGGCTCCATCGCAACCAGTACGTTCACGCCGTCGCCCACACTTGCCGCGTCGAGCACGCGACCGCCGCCCACGTCCACCCGTTCCCAACCGATGGGGCCATCGGCCGTGTAGAGCAGTTCCCCCGAGGTGCCGTACCAACCGTTGATCCCCTCGACGACGACGCCAAAGAGTGGCACGTCGCCGATCCACACCCGCTCCTCGTCGCTCAATCGGAGGTCGCCGATCAGCGGCGCATCGACCTGCTCTTCTTCCGCAGAATCGTCGACGGCTCCTCCGCCGCTGATGGCGAGGAGGCCGACGAAACCGGCGGCCAGGCCGACCAGCAACACGATCAGGGCCAGCGGTTGCGATGCCGGTGCGGCAGGCGCGGGCGCAATCGCACCGGACTCGCCCGAGTCATCCAACTCGATGCGAACGCTGGACCGCTGACCGCCGTCGTTCATCCGGACGGACCGATCGGCTGTTCGAGGTCAACACGGAGCAGTTCGTTGCGGGTGCCCCGGAAGTCTCGGAAGACCACATAGCCATCCGTCGCCAGCACCGCCTCGAACACCACCCCGGACGGCACGTCGATGCGGCGCCAATCTCCGCCCTCACGGCTCACCCAGATGCGACCGGAGTTCAGATCGGAGAAGGTCAACAGATCGGAGCCGCGCAGCACCCGGATCTCCGAGCCGAGCGGAATGTCTCCGTTCGGTCCTTCGGCCACAACCGACCAGGCCTCGTACGGCGGGTCGGCAGCGTGGAGTCCGTTGGTCTGTGACAGGTACACCCGACCGTCCGCTCCCGGCAGGAGCTGGTCGCCGAACGGCTGTCCTTCAACCGGTGCGTTCTCGATGTTGCGGATGGTGCCGTCGACGCCGTAGTGCCGAAGCTGCGCGAAGAGCCCGGCGGTCAGCAGGCGGACCGGATCCGCAATGGCGTCAGAGGCGTCGATCACCAGCGCAAGGAACCCGTCGTCTGCGGGAGAGATTCCGACCAGGCTCGTCGCCGGCGGGAGCAGGATCGTCGCCGGCGGACCACCGGACACCGACACGTTGACGAAGTAGCGGAAGCGCAACACCTGTCCAGCGAACGCGATGCGGTCTTCGATCTCGTTGCTGACGTCGTCCAGTCGCAGCAGTTCTTCGCCGTCGCAGTCGTAGACGATGAAGTTGAGGAGACCGTTCGGCTCGACACCACAGACCTGTGCGGCCGTCTCGACGTCGATGAACTCGGTCAACACCTCGCTCACCGCTGGAATCGGCTCGGTGGACGGCGCCTCGGCCAGCACGAGCGTCACGTCGCCCGTCTCGAAGATGGCAAATGTCTCACCGGCGCCGGAGAAGGCTGCAGGCTCGGTTCGCTCCCAATCGACGGCGTCATCCGATGTCCACCGGTCGAGGGAGAACCGACCGTCCGGTGCGTCGGCCGAGTCGACGAGCGCGCTGAACTGCCCGTCGGCGCCACGACGCACCCGCAGCAGCGCACCGTCGGGCAGATTCGATTCCACGCGATCCCAATTGAGTCCGTCGGTGGAGCGGACGAGACGGCCTCCGCTGCGCGGACCTTCCATCGCCAACCAGCCGAAGTCCGCCGGCACCGGAGAACTGAGGAAGCCGCGCTGAGGTGTCCATTCAGAAACACCTTCGAACTCCGACGTGGACACGGATGCAGTCGTGGCGGGAGCACTCGCCGTTGTCGGCACCGATGTGGTGGAAGACGTCGCCGTGATCGGCGTGTCCGCCGCAGTTCGGCCCGATTCCGGACGACCAACGAAGACGAGCGCAGCCACCGCCGCTGCAGCGAGCGCCAGCACCATGGGCAGGTACCGCCGACTCCCGCCAGACGGGACGGGTGCGACGGGATCGCGTCCGCCCGAAGGGTCGTCCAACTCGATCCGTACGGAACCGTTCCCGTCGGACCCGGACATCAGCGGCGACCGTCCCATGGCATGGCCACCCACCGTATGCCCCCGGGGACGGTGAGGTCTGCTCAGGAGAGAGCGCCTGACACCGTCCGACCAGCACAACCTGTCAAAGTAGTGCGATGCGTTCTGCCACCCCCCGCTCCATTCTTGCCGCGCTCTGCGCGCTCCTTCTCCTCGCGAGCGCGTGCTCGTCCTCCTCCACCGCAACGGACGACACAGACGCAACACCGACCGACGAGGTGACCGAGACGGACACAGCCGGCGACGATGCGGCCGCACCCGACAGCGACGCCCCCGCCGACCCAGCACTCGTGGAGCAGTACGGATTCTCGCTGACCGGCACCCCGATGTCCGCCGATCACACCGCCTGCATGCTCGACCTCGCTGACGGCGACACCCAGCTCACCGCCGCCTTCAACGGCTCCAGCTTCACCCCCGAAGCGTTCACCGCCCTCGCCATCTCCATCCACTCATGCGTGGAGCACGACACGCTTGCCGCGTCGTTGCTCGCACTCGGAGGAGCCGAGGACGAAGCCACGCAAGCCACCTTCTCGGAATGTGCGCTCGAAGAGATCGACGACGCGACCGACGGAGACCTCACCTACGTCGGCCTCGCCGCGCTGCGTGTCAGTTTCCCGGTGCCCGAAGGTGCGGCCGAGTCGACCGTTTCGGCAGCAGCGAACTGTGTGCCGGTCTCCGGTGTCGCCAACCAGGTGGCCGCAGCGACCGAACAGGGATCCGGTTTCCTCATCGAAGTCGACCGCGACTGCCTCGGCGACGGAATCGATGACACCTTCCTCACCAGCTTCTGGGAGTCGATCGTCGCCAACGAAGAGACCGAAGGTCTGACCGATCTCGTCGGCGACTGCTCGGACGAGTACGACAGCGGTCTGCCGAAGGAGATCCCAGCCGACTTCGTGCCGTGGAGCGGTGACGGAGCGCTGGCCGGCGTGGATCCGTTCACCCGCAACGCCGCGTACGACGCCGCACCCCCAATGGTGATCGACGCCGAGCAGGACTACGAGGCCGTGCTCACGACCAGCGACGGTGAGATTCGTGTCCGGCTGTTCACCGAAGCCGCGCCGATCACCGTGAACAACTTCGTCGCGTTGGCGCAGGACGGCTACTACGACGGCACGACGTTCCATCGGGTGATCGAGGGCTTCATGGCGCAGGCCGGCGACCCGACCGGTCTCGGCACCGGCGGTCCCGGCTACCAATTCGAAGACGAGGCGACCGGCCTGCTCGACATCGACCGCCGAGGCCTCCTCGCCATGGCGAACAGCGGTCCGAACACCAACGGCAGCCAGTTCTTCATCACGTTCGATGCCGCCACGCACCTGAACGGCAACCACACCGTGTTCGGTTCGGTCACTGCCGGCGACGACGTGCTCGCCCAGGTCGACCTTCGCGACCCACAGCTCCCGACCAGCCGCGGCGAGCAACTGATCAGCGTGGAGATCGTCGAACTCGGCTGATCGACCGCGGCGACAACGTGTCCGGGGTGCTAGAACCCAACGATGGACGAACGCCTGACAAACGAATCCGTCGAACTGCTGCAGCAGCTCATCCGCAATGAGTGTGTGAACGACGGGACGATCGAGGGAACCGGTCACGAGTCGCGAAACGCCGACACGCTCCAACAGGTCATCGAGGGTGTCGGCCTCGACGTGCAACGGTGGGAACCGGTCGACGACCGCGCGTCGATCGTCGCCCGAATCGAGGGTTCCGATCCCGACGCTCCGAGCATCTGCCTGATGGGCCACACCGATGTCGTGCCCGTGAATGAGGACGGCTGGGACAACGACCCGTTCGGCGGCGAACTGATCGACGGCGAAGTCTGGGGTCGCGGCGCCGTGGACATGTTGAACCTCACCTCGTCGATGGCCGTGGCGTTCCGCCACCTGGCCGACACCAACTTCAAACCGAAGGGCGACGTGATCTTCTTCGGTGTGGCCGACGAGGAGGCCGGGTCGAAGGTCGGGGCGCAGTGGTTCGCCGAGAACGAACCGGACGCCATACGCGCCGACTACGTGCTCACCGAGAATGGCGGCCTCCACAGCGGCTCCCCAGAGGCACCGTCGATCGGTATGAACGTCGGCGAGAAGGGCATCGAGTGGCGCACCCTTCGGGTTCGGGGCACGCCAGGCCATGGCAGCCGACCGTTCCGGAGCGACAACGCGCTCGTCACTGCTGCCGCGGTCGTCCAGCGACTGTCCGAGTATCGCCCGGCGCCGAAGTTCACCGAGCTGTGGCGCAACCAGGTCGCAGCGATGCGCCTCGATGAGGAGACGACGGCCATCCTGCTCGACGAGTCTCGGCTCAACGATCACCTTGCCGAACATCCGCTGCCCGACGTCGCCGGCCATCTGTGGAGCTGCACCCACTGCACGTTCTCACCGAACATGGTCGGCTCACCGACGACGCTGAAGTCGAACGTCATCCCCGACACGATCGACATCACCGTCGACATTCGAACGCTCCCGGGCGAAGGCCCCGAGGAGATCCAAGCTCACCTCGACGCTGCCCTGGGCGACCTGGCGGATCGAGTGGAGACGTCGATCGACATTCGTCACCCGTCCTCGATCAGCCGACACGACACGCCGCTGTGGGACAGCATGCAGAAGGCCGTGAACACGCCGTTTCCGACGGCCACGCTCAACCCGTCGCTGATCGTCGGGTTCACCGACTCCCGCGTCTATCGGGAGATGGGATCGATCGCCTACGGCGCCGGCCTGTTCAGCCCGAGCCTGGAGCCCGGCGAGTTCGGTAGCCGCTTCCACGGCCACAACGAACGGATCGACGTGGAGTCCATGGCGCTCACCACGCAGTTCTTCATCGATGTCGTCAAGGACATGCAGGGCGCATGATCGAGACCGACTGGGTGGTCATCACCGGTCCGCCCTCCTCAGGCAAGACGACGCTGCTGAATCTGTTCGCCGAGGCCGGCAACCCGGTGTCGCATGATTCAACCCGTCAGTTGATCGCCGATGTGACCGCCGCCGGCCGCGATGCCGAGGAGTTCCGTTTTGCAGACGACTTCCAGCCGCGCGTGCTCGAAGCGATGTCGGCGGCCGAGCACCGTCTGAAACCGTCCGACCGGGTGTTCCTCGAGTACGCGCTCCCGTGCAACATCGCCTTCCATCGAACCGAAGCGCTCGAGCTCACGCCGGGGCTGGCCGAAGCGGCAACCCGGTTCCACTATGCGGCCGTGTTCATTCTGGATCCGGTTGGTTGGGAGACGGACGAGCAACGGGTCGAGGACGCCGAGTATCAGGCGGCCGTGCACCAGCACATGTGGGACGTGTACCGGGAGCACGGCTACGAGCCGATTCGGTTGGAGGCCGTCAGCCCGACGGAACGCTTCGATCGTGTCCAGGCTGCGTTGGCGAACTGACGTCAATCGTCGAGGGCGGCGAGTCGTTCCCTGGCATAGTCGGGTTCCACCACCCAGGCGTTCGCAGCTTCCCAGGCATTGCTGAGCTGGAGGGCCCGCCGGTGTTCGTCGTCGGCGAGGACCTGCACGCCGAGGTTGGAGAGGTCGTGCCAGAGCACGTCCCGGCGGCTTTCGTCGAAGTCGAGCAATCCGACGCGGCCGTCCGGGAGGATGCGGAGATTCGACGGGGCGGGGTCTCCGTGGATCACCCCGATCGGCGCATCGGCGAAGGAACGGAAGAGTTGCAGGACCCGGTGGGCGACATCGTCCGGGAGCGCACCGAGGTCGGCGTCGACGCTGACACTGGTGCCGTCGAGCTCGAGAACGGTGAGGCAGTCCGGGCGTTGCGGATGTTCGGCGAGTTCGATGTGCAGCCGTTGCAGCTCCCGACCGACCGCGGCCCACTCGGCTGACGTTGTTGGGACATGACCGTCGATCCATCGCTGAACGACGACACCTTCGTGGGATGGCCGGCCATCGTCCGTCGGGTGCACGGTCGGCACCGCGAAACCCAGCTGATCGAGCCGATCGATGAGGTCGAGTTCCCATCGCAGCGACGCGGCACCGCGTCGGCTTTGCCGAACCGAAACGGTCTGTCCGCGGAGCGACGCTCGCCACACCTCGTTTCGGTTGCCCTCCTCGACCGGTTCCAGAAGCTCAAGGCCCTGCCATGCATCAATGCCGTCCACACCCCATCTTCGCAACGTGCCTGGCACCTTTCACACCCCAAGGGGCCTGGCACCTTTTGGGCCGAAAGGTGCCAGGCTCGTTTGAAGGTCCAAGGTGCCAGGCACCTTCGTGTTCAGGACTGGCGGCGGCTGGCGAGAAAGGCGCCGGCGATCGTCAGCACGGCACCAGCGAGTGCCCCAACCGACACGACGTCGTCGCGGAAGACGATGCCCAGCACGAGCGAGACGACCGGAATCAGATAGGTGATGAACGACGCACGGATGCCGCCGACCCGGCCGACCAACGTCGACATGATCCAATACGCCGCCCCGGTACCGACCGC
>CALBVR010000321.1 GCA_937969565.1 uncultured Acidimicrobiales bacterium
GGGGGTCGCCGCCGAAGGGTTCGTCGGCGACCGGCTTGCGGGATTCTTCGAGGAGGCCGTGGGCGACGACGGGGCCGAGGAAGAAGACGGAACCGAACAGCGTGGTCACGTGGTGGCCGGCGGTACAGGCGGCGAGCACGAGGGTGCCGGAGACCAGGTCGGCGACCCGTCCTTCGAACGCCCACTTGCGCATGTAGGGAAGCGAGTTGAGCAGGAAGGCGAGCGCCCACGTCGTGGGAAGCTGGCCGAAGACGTGCACGGTCTCGGCGATCGCAGACGAACCAACGAGCAGGAGCGCAGCGTTGGCGGCCGCCTGCTTGTGCACCCACATCCGGGAGAACCGGTAGACGCCAACGGTGAGCAGCAGCAGCGCACAGATCTGGAGGAGGGCGAATGCGAGCTCGAGATCGCCGGTGAGTTTGGACAGGGCGGCGGTGGCCTGATGGGTGCCTGGCGGGTAGGAGACCGTGGTGAAGCCCGTGTACCAGCGTTGGTCCCACGTGCTGAACCAGTCGCGGGCGTAGTGGTCGCCGAGGAAGATGTGGACGTAGGCGTCGTAGGTGCTCTCGTAGCTGCGGAACAGCAGCAGGCCGCCGTGGTAGAAGAGGCAGATGATGAGCGCCCAGCGGAGGCGAATCGGGATGAGGACGCCGTCGTCTTCGTCGTCGCTCGGGTAGGCGTCGCGGTCGGTGGTCACCGGTTCGGTGCCGGCTGCCGGCGGAGGTGGCGACTTCGAGCTGTGGGTTTCGCCTGAAGTCTCGCGGTCGTTGTCCGGCCGGCCGTCGGGGTGGAAGCGCAGGTTGGTGCCGTTGCGCCGGCGTCGGGGGAGTCGTGGTGAGGGGATCGTGGGGCGCGGCAGGCTGCGGCGTGTCAGCAGTTCGCTGACAGATCCGCGGAGGGCCCCTGTCGTCGCCATCATTCCCACATGTCCACATCGGCGAAATCGTTGATTTCTGAATGCGCGTAGCGGGAATGACACGTGGTCCTTACCCATGTGAAGCCAGGCGAAAAGCGATGGGAACGGGGCTGGGCCGTCCGACCCAGCCGTCTGGGTCGAACGGATCATTTTTCGTTGTGGTCGTGTGGGCCGTTTGACCCGGTCGGGCGGCTGCAGTGCGCTCGCAGCGTCTCAAGCGGCCGAGGTGTCGCGTCGACACCTCGAGGCATGTCCGAGCTCTTCGATCGACGGGGAATTCATCTGTTCATCCAGATGGTGAGATTCCTGGTTGCCGGGGTCCTCTGGGCGATCACGCTGGTCTACGGGACGCTGGGGCTCGGACGTTTCAGCCGAATCTTCACCGGGGATGTTTCGTTCGGAGCGTTGGACGGCTTTCAGTTCGTCGAGGCGATGTACGGAGCGTTCTGGAGGATGCTCCTTGCGATCGCCGCCGCATGGGGCGTGTGGCGGGTGCTTCGTTGGGATCCGGGCGGTCGTCGAGCCGAGGCGGCGATGGTGCGTCGCCGTCAGGTCGCGGCGAAGGCTCGCGCCGGGCAGGCCCCGGCGGGCCTTCGGGTCTGTCCGCTGTTGGAGACGCTTGGACTGCCGTCGCCGCAGGACCATCGGCGATGCCCACTGCTTGACTCGTTGACTTCGCAACGGTCGGGACCGTTGGTGTCTGCCTCCCCCTCGTAGACTTGGTTCTGTGTCCGGTCCTCTCCAACTCCGGTTCGTGCAGTCCGCGGCGAAGCACAGCCAGCTCCCGGAGTCGGTGGTCGAGCTTGCGGTTGTCGGACGTTCGAACGTCGGCAAGTCCTCGCTGTTGAACGCGCTCGCGAACCGCAAGAGCCTCGCGAAGACGTCGAAGACCCCGGGGGCGACCCGGTTGCTCAACGTGTACGAGCACGATCCCGAAGGGTCGGGTCGTTGGCTGGTGGATCTTCCCGGCTATGGCTATGCGAAGGCGCCGAAGCAGGAGCAGGAACGGTGGGCGCGCATGATCGAGCACTACCTGACCGAACGCGAAACGTTGGACATGGCGCTGATCCTGATCGACGGTGCGGTCGGCCCGACGTCCTTGGATGTTCAGACGCTCGACTGGTTCGAGCACATCGACGTTCCGTTCCAGGTGATCGCCACCAAGCACGACAAGGTGAAGCCATCGAAGTTGGGCGGCCGCAAACGGGATCTTGCTGCGGGCTGCAACGTCGACCCCCGCGAGATTCGGTGGGTGAGCGCGGCGAAGGGCACCGGCATTCCCGAGCTCCGCTCTGAGATCGCCACATTGTTGGGTGTGAAGTGAGCAGGCGTCGCAACCTGGTGCTGGCCGCGCTCGGCGTGGGCGGGGCGGCGTGGTGGCTTCGTCAGTCGGACACGGACGACATCGTCGGGTCGATGGGTACGGCTGGTCGGAACGCGACGGTGGCGCGCATGGGTGCGCGCACCGGTGGTCGTTGGGCCGTCACGCAGGCCCGCAAGACCTTCGCCTCTGCGGAACGCCGCGAGGCGCTCGATGCCGAGTTCGAGTTGAAGACGACCGAGGACGTGGTTGCCTCGCTCGGCAATCTCAAGGGCGCCATGATGAAGCTCGGCCAGATGGCCAGCTACCTCGACCTTGGTCTGCCTGAGAACGTGCGCCTGAG
>CALBVR010000322.1 GCA_937969565.1 uncultured Acidimicrobiales bacterium
GTAGAGGCCCGTCCGGCCGTTTCTGGCTAGTTGTCCAGGGTGACGTTGGCGATGTTCTGGCTGAACTGGCGGAGCCGCTCGAGGGCGGCGTCGTCGGTGGCCGGTGCCTGCGATGCCAGATCGGCCTTGATCTGGCGGAAGACGTCGGCTTCGACGCCGCAGTCCACACACATGTCGAGATGTGCGCTGATCTGGGCCATGCGCTCGGAGTCGAGCTCGTCGTCGAGATACGACTGGATGCGCAGCCCGACTTCCCTGCAGTTGTTGAGTTTTGGTGCCATCAGTACTCCTCCGCAGGGAAAGCCTCGAGGTGCTGTCGAATATTCCGTCGCGCTCGATGCAATCGGCTCATGACGGTTCCCACCGGAATGCCGAGGCTGTCGGCGGCCTCCTGGTAGGTGAGTTCGTTGAGGTCGACGAGCTCGACGACGCTACGGAACTTTTCGGGCAGGGCGGCGAGCGCCTGAGCGATCGGGGCAGAGAATTCCTGATCGATGACCTGTTCCTCAGCCCCGGCGCCTTCGACGGAGTCGTCGGCGACCCGGCGCATGGTCTCGTCCGGGTCCTTCATGAGTTCGGGGCGTTTGCGCCGCACCCGGTTGACCTGTGCGTTGCGCATGATGGTGAGCAGCCAGGCCCGCGGGTAGCGGCCGTCGAACCGTTCGATGGCCCGGTAGGCCCGCAAGAGTGTGTCCTGGACGAGGTCTTCGGCGTCGGTCGGGTTCCGCGTGATCGAGTTCGCCACCCGGTACATCACCTCGAGTTCCGGGATGACGTACTTCTGGAAGAGCGCGTCCTGCGCGGCGGTGTTCGTCGAAGCGTCAGGAGCCATGGCCGCCCACTCTAGTTGGCAGCGTCGGGCAAGCCGAAACGGGCCTGTGGGAGGTCGTCGTTCATCGGTTCGACCACTCGTTGTAATTCGATTGTGCCCTTACACATATCGCCGCCGACGTCAAGGGCGCCTTGAGTTTCCAACGAAAAATGGGGACACCAACCGCGAGAAGCCTGCGAAACTCCACTAAAGTGTGCGACACATTGTAATTCTCTCAACACCCCGCCAGAACGGCGGTCAGGAGGTACCCAAAATGAACAAGAGCGAATTGGTCGCAGCGATGGCTTCGAAGGCCGACGTCACCCAGGCCCAGGCCGGTGCATGCGTCGACGCCATGATGGACATCGTTGCCAGCGAGGTCTCGTCCGGCGGCGAAGTCAACATCCCCGGCTACGTGAAGTTCTCCCGCAAGGACACCAAGGAGCGCATGGGTCGTAACCCGCGCACCGGTGAAGCCCGCCTCATCCCGGCCGGCACCGCCGTGAAGATTGCTCCCGGCTCCAAGCTGAAGGCTGCTGGCAAGGGCGCCTGAGCCAACTCCGTACGGACGTTCATCGGGAGCGGTGCCCTGCGGGGGTGCCGCTCCCGATGTCGTTTTCGCCCGAACCGTGTCAGTAGGCTGACGCTCTCTCCACCGATTGAGGACCATGAGTACCTTTCCAACGCCGGAGGATGTTCTTCCTCACCGAGCACCGTTTCTCTTCATCGACGAGATTCTCGACCTCCGTCCGGCCGAATACGGCAAGGCGCGGTGGACGATCACCGAGGACATGTTCTGGACACCCGGCCATTTCCCCGGTCGGCCGACGCTGCCGGGCGTGCTGATGTGTGAGGCGATCGCCCAGATGGGTGCCTACACGGTGCTCACTGCCGCCGACATGTACGAAGGAAAGCTGCCGCTTTTCGGCGGCTTGGACAACGCTCGATTCCGTCGACAGGTGGTCCCGGGTGACACGGTGGAGATCGAGGCGGAGATCACCCGGTTGTCGGCCCGTGCGGGCAAGGGCAATGGTCGGGTCACGGTCGACGGCGAGGTCGCCTGTTCCGCCGACGTGATGTTCGTGGTGGTCGACGCCTAGTCTCGTTTCCAGTCACGAACTGAGGGAGCGACATGGGCGAGATGATCGAGTTTCCGGTGAATGGAACGTCGGCCGGCGGCTACCTGGCACTTCCGGACGCGGGGAGCGGCCCGGGCATCATGGTCATCCAGGAGTGGTGGGGCCTCGTGCCGCAGATCAAGGGCGTCTGCGACCGCTTGGCCGCCGAGGGCTTCGTGGCCCTGGCGCCCGACCTGTACCACGGTGAGATGGCCGAGCACGACGAGATGGACAAGGCCGGTCATCTGATGACGAGTCTTCCGGCGGAGCAGGCGGCCAAGGACATGAGCGGCGCCATCGATGCACTGTTGGCTCACGATGCGGTCGCGGGCGAGGCGGTGGGTGTGGTCGGCTTCTGCATGGGCGGCATGCTCACGATGTTGATCGCAGCGCAAGCGGGCGAGCGCGTGGCGGCTGCGGCGCCGTATTACGGCGCCCCGCTGGGGGAGGGCGGTCCGGACTGGTCCGGTCTCACGGCGAAGGTCCGCGGCCATTTCGCCGGCGTGGACGACTTCTTCCCGCCGGAGGCGGTCGAGGAGCTCGACGCCGAGCTCAAGGCGATGGGCAGGGACGTGCAGCTCACGATCCACAAGGGCACCGGCCACGGCTTCACCAACGAGGAAGACCCCCTCGGCAACTACAACGCCGAGGCCACGGCAACCGCCTGGACCGACACCCTCAGCCTCTTCCGCGAAACCCTCTGACCACTCGGCGCGCTAGGTGCCTGGCGCGCTAGGTGCCTGGCACCTAAGCCCCCGTTAGGTGCCAGGCACCTAGAAAGCGCATCGTTGGAAAATCAACGATTCGCGTTCGTTGGAGCGCTCCAAGGTGCCAGGCACCTGAGGGATGGCGAGACCGAGCGCGTGGGCGAGACCCATCCGCCCTGGACTGGCCGTGACGCCGGCCTGGCGAGACTGAGCGCGTGGGTGAACTACGCGATG
>CALBVR010000323.1 GCA_937969565.1 uncultured Acidimicrobiales bacterium
ATCGGCGACAAGCACATCCCGTTGATCCACAACGTCACCAACACCGACCTCGTCGTCGGTGTCAGCGACGACTCCACCAACCGGCTCGACATCATGTTCAACACGCCGGCCGGCAAGCGCGTGTTGGCCGAGCGAGGCATCGACCCGATGCTCGCCGACATGCTCGTCGACTTCGGCTACTCGTCGATCTGCAACACCCTCGCCGCCATCACCGCCGCCAAGGCGATGAACCTCGGTTCCGACGACGTCATCATGTCCGTCGCCACCGACGGGTCAGACCTTTACAACTCCGACCGTGAGCGCATCATGAGCCAGCACTACGCCGGCGGGTTCGAGGAGACCGATGCCAACGAGGTGTTCGAGAACCACCTCGCCGGGCTGCCGACCGACCACATGATGATGGGCGACGTCGAACGCAACCGCGTGTTCAACCTCGGCTACTACACCTGGGTCGAGCAGCAGGGCGTCGACATCCCCGACTTCGAGGCCCGCCGCAGCCAGGACTGGTGGAGCGGCCTCCGCGGCCTGGCCGATGGCTGGGACGAGATGATCACCGAATTCAACGCGGCCACCGGCGCGAGCCACGGCTGATCGTTCGATGACCGCCAACCCCTTCCTCCGCTACCGGGACCGACTCGACAGCTACCAGGCCGTCCGCGACGGCCGGATGAGTGACGAACAGTTCGTCGAGATGGTCGAGGCGTTCGACGCAAAGGTGTCGGGCGTTGAGGGGACCGGGTTCGTGGAGACACCCCTCGTCGACGGCTCGACACTTGCGGCAGAGAGCGGGCTCGACGTCGATCTGTGGATCAAGGCGGAACCGAACAATGTCGGCGGGTCGCACAAGGCCCGCCACCTGTTTGGCGCAGCCCTTCACCTGTTGGTGGAGGAGGCCCTCGGCGCGCCGAAGGTCGAGCGGCTCGCCATCGCCAGCTGCGGAAACGCAGCCATGGGTGCCGGTGTGATTGCTGCGGCGATGGAACGGCCGCTCGACGTGTTCGTTCCGACCTGGGCCGACGCAAGCGTGGTGGCTCGCCTCAAGGATCTTGGTGCCACCGTCAACCCGAGCGAGCGGCGCGAGGGCGAGGCCGGCGATCCGGCCTACCTTCGCTTCCGCGAAGCGGTCGAGGCCGGGGCCCGTGCGTTCAGCGTGCAGGGGACCGACACACCGACGACCTTCGACGGCGGTCGGACGCTCGGTTGGGAGCTGGCCGATCAGCTCGGGGACATCGACGCGCTCTACATCCAGGTGGGTGGCGGCGCGCTGGCCACCGCGGTGTCGATGGCGGTGTCCGATGCCCGTCTGCATCCGGTGCAGAGCGAGGGGTGTGCTCCACTGCGTCGGGCCTGGGATCTGTTGGCGCCGGACTTCGACTTCACGGCGGCGGCCGCAGAGCCGACCAAGTACATGTGGGCCTGGGAGAACGAACCGCACAGTCTTGCCACCGGCATTCTCGACGATGTCACGTACGACTGGCTTCCCCTGCTCGAGCGCACCCATGCGTCGGGCGGCGAGCCGATCGTGGCGCCGGAGCCGTTCGTCGAGCAGGCCTATGCGCTCGCTCATCAGCACACGAACATCCCCGTCTGCGCCACAGGTACGGCCGGGTTCGCCGGGCTCCTGCATGCTCCGCCGTCCACCAGCGAACGGGTGGTCCTGCTGTTCACGGGAATCGATCGGACATGACACGAGCCCGTTGCGGCTCGATGAACGGCGCATTGCGTGCCGCCAACGCCCGCCCGGGACCGGCCACGATGGAGTTGTCATGACGGAGCTCTTTGCGGTGCACGAGGTTCAACGGCCGGGCCAGCCCGTTAGCGGGGTCCGGCGACCGGGCTCGGTCTCCGAAGCCTTGCGCGCACTCGCGGCCGACCCCAACGCTCGTCCGGTGGCCGGCGGCACAGATCTGCTGCTGGACCTGCAGCGCACCGACAGGACCGAACCGGTCAGCCTCGTCGACCTCTCTGGGATCGAGGGGTTCCGCTCGATCATCGACGACGACGATGCCGTGATCATCAGCGGTGGGGTCACCCACAGCCAGATCGTCGCCGACCCGCTCTTTCGAGAGGTGGCGCTGCCATTAGCGCAGGCCTGCCTCGAGATCGGGTCGCCGCAGCTGCGCAACCGGGCAACGGTTGCCGGGAACCTGGCCACGGCGAGTCCGGCGAACGACAGCATCAGCGCGCTCATGGCGCTCGATGCCGTTGCGGAGCTCTCTGGCTTGGATGCCGACGGTGCGGTGGAGCGTCGGCAGGTGCCGGTGGCCGACATGTTCGTTGGTTTCCGGGAGACCGTGCTCGAACCAGGGGAACTCATCACCTCGATCCGAGTTCCCAAACTCGGAGCGGCGGATCGCGGCCTCTGGGTGAAGCTCGGACTGCGGAAGGCCCAGGCGATTTCGGTCGTGCACGGCGGCATCGTGCTTCGCATGGAGGGTGACACCGTCGCCGAGGCACGTCTGGCCTTGGGGAGCGTTGCCGCCACCGTGGTCCTGATTCCACAGTTTGCCGAGGCACTGGTCGGCTGCGTTCTCGACGAGGGGACAATTGCGCAGGCAGCCGAAGCGGCCGCCGATGCCATCGAGCCGATCACCGATGGGCGAGCGACCGCCGAGTACCGACGGACGGCGCTCGTTCCCGTGTTGATGCGGTCGCTTCGGACGTTGGCCGCAAGCGAGCAGGCATCGATGTGGCCGACCGACCCGCCGACGCTGAGTTCCTTGATCGGCGCCGACCGTCGGCCGAAGCGAATGTTGGTCACCGACTCGACCGAGGTCAGCGTGGAGATCAACGGCACCCAGGTGACGGCGACCGGCGCCGCATCCCGCACGCTGCTCGACTGGATCCGTGACAGCGCCGGCCGTACGACGGGGCAGCCGCTGACGGGTGTGAAGGAAGGCTGCGCCGAGGGCGAGTGCGGCGCCTGCACCGTCGTTCTCGACGATGACGCCGTCATGAGCTGTCTCGTCCCCGCCGCGCAGGCCGACGGAGGAACGGTGACGACGGTCGAGGGCCTCGCCGCCAACGGTCTGCATCCCGTGCAGGCGGCGTTCATCGACGAGTTCGCCGTCCAATGCGGCTTCTGCATCCCCGGCTTCATCGTGGCGGGCAGCCGACTGCTCGAGCAATACCCCGACCCGACGGACGAGCAGATCGAACATGCCCTCAGCGGAAACCTCTGCCGCTGCACCGGCTACTACCCGATCACGCAGGCCATCCGCAGCGCA
>CALBVR010000324.1 GCA_937969565.1 uncultured Acidimicrobiales bacterium
GTCCACGTGGGATGACTGGCGAACCCTGCATCCCGACACCCGGGCGCTGAACGTCGGTTCGGTGCCTCGTGGTTTCGAGGTCGGGTCCACGGCGGTGGTCGCCGCCGTCGGCGACGACTCGCTCGCCGTCCCGATCCGGGACCTGGTTGAGGTCGGGATCGTGCAGGCGACCGTGGGTGGCGAACCGCTTGCCATCGTCGTCGACCCGGACACCGAGCAGTGGGTCGTCTACTCCCGAATCTTCGATGGCGAGACGGTCGAGCTCGAGGTGCGCAACGGTGAGCTCGTGGACCTCGCATCGGGCCGAACGTTCGAGCTGCTTCGCGGCACCGCCACCGATGGGTCCGGGCCGCTCGACCGGCTTCCGGCGTTCTCGTCCTTCCCGTCGGACTACATCGAGATCTTCCCGGATGGACGCATCTGGACCGATGGCGGTTTCCAGCCCGCGGAAAGCCTGCAGGATGCGGACTTCCTGGAGGGGGCCTGGGGTCTACGGTCCCCGGTCGAGTCGTATCAGGACTGGTTGCGGAACCAGTTGCCCAGCTGATCCCAACCGTCCGCAAGGCTCACGGTCGGCGCCCAGCCGAGCGCCTCGTGGGTTTCCTTCTGGTCGAACCAGTGAGCGGTGGAAAGCTGCTCGGCGCCGAACGCCGTCATCGGCGGATCGTCTGTGCGGCCGGTGCGTTCCCACACCTTCTCCGCCACACCACCACCAGCGATCGCGACCGCAGCCGGAACGTTGCGAGGCGACCATTCAACACCTGCTGCAGCCGTGATCCGGGCGAAGAGCTCATGGACGGTGCGCGGTTCGTTGTTGGTGACCACGAGCGCCCGGCCACCGAGGTTGGGGGCGGCATCCACGGCGGCGACCAGGGCTCCGGCGGCGTTGTCGATCCACGTGACGTCGACGAGGGCCAGGCCGGAGCCGATGAGCGGGAGTCGACCGGATCGGGCACGATCCACGATGCGCTCGATGAGTTGGGTGTCTCCCGGGCCGATCACGAGATGCGGGCGGATGGCGACGACGGGCATGGCATCGGTCGAGGAAGCAAGCGCTTCGACCTCGGCCATCGCTTTGCTGCGCGAGTAGTGGCTCGTGGCCGCGTCCGGTGTGGCTGGGGTGGCGCCATCCCCGACGATCGACTCGCCGGTGTGCGCGACCGACGGTGACGACACGTGGACGAAGCGGGAGGTGCCAGCAGCCTGAGCCGCGGCGATGAGGGTTCGGGTTCCGCCGACGTTGATCGCCTCGTAGTCGTCCCACGCGCCGGTGACGCCGACCCGCGCCGCAAGGTGGACGATTGCGTCCTGGCCGGCGACGGCCGCAGCGACGACGTCGGGGTCGGTGATCGACCCGCGAAGCGTCGTGCCCGGCAGATCTGCCTCGCCCCGCTGTAGAGACGTCACCTCGTCGCCTCGTTGGTGGAGCGCCTCGATCACGGCACGACCGATCATGCTCGTTCCGCCCGTCACGAGGACCTTCACAGTGATCCGACCTTTTCGCCGGAGAGCGCCGACGCAGCCCATGCTGCGACGGCCGCTCGGTCGATCTTCGCGTTGTGGCGCTGATCGACCGGAAGTTTCGGCACCTCGAACACGGCAGCCAGGTCGTGATCGACGGCGGCGCGAGCGGCGTCGATGCGTTCGATCGAAGCCAAGCGGGACGCCTTGTCGGCATCCTCGACCTGCAACACGGCGACCAGCTGCTGGACGCCGGCCGGACCGACGCCGACGACGGCGGCCATGGTGACACCCGGTAGATCCTCGAGCTGCTGCTCTGGAGCGACCGGAGTGACCGGGCCCGACGGTGCGTCGATCACGTGCCCCAAGCGGCCGCCGATCCACAAGCGCCCCTCGGCGTCCAGATGGCCGACATCGCCGGTGGCATGCCAACCGGCCGGCTGACTTGCCTTGTGCGTGGTGTGCCACAGCCGGTCGTAGCCGTTGCGAGCATGGGCGGCTCGGACGACGACCTCACCGATGACCCCGGGAGTGTCCACGATGTCGCCCGGATCGGCATCGAGGGGACGGATGCGCACCTCGACGCCCGCCAATGGCTGGCCCACGCAGACTCCATCGCCGCCGGTCGCGGCGGCGACGTCGTGGCGTTCGATGCTGGCCACCGGGAGGGCCTCGGTCATGCCGTATGGCGTGTGGACCTTCGCGTTCGGGAAGAGCTCGCCCACCTCGTTGAGGAGGGACGGGCGCACCGGTGCGCCGGCGCTCATCACCAACCGCACGTCGGCGAAGGCCAGACGGTGCGAGGCAGAGAGTTCGTCTTTGGTGCGCAGCACGTTCGTGAGCGCCGACGGTGATGCGAACACCATCGTGGCGTCGGCAGCCACGGCTGCGTCGGCGAGCGCTACAGCCGTGAGCGTGGCCGGAGCGGTGACGTCCATGTCGGGCACGACGGAGGTGATGCCCATCGCCGGGCCATAGAGAGCAAACGGGGCGAACGCGGCCACGAGACGGTCGTCCGACGTGATGCCGAAGAGTTCCATGATCGCCCGCTTCTGGGCGTCGATGCGGCCGTGCGTGTACAACACGCCCTTCGAGGGGCCGGTGGACCCGGACGTGAAGACGACGGCGGCCGGATCGTCGATGGTCGGCTCGGGAAG
>CALBVR010000325.1 GCA_937969565.1 uncultured Acidimicrobiales bacterium
GCCTTGCGCACGTAGTTGTTCGCGCGCATCACGCTGGGCGTGCGATCCAGGTATGGCTCGAAGTGGTCGAGCGGCAGACCGAGCGAGCGAGCAAAGATCGCACACAGGGTTCGCCCAAGATCCTCACACGCATCCCAGTACGCCAGGTAGGTCGCTCGCATGTCGGCGGGAGTGTCCGGCCACACGTTCGGCGAGAAGTAGGTCTTCGCCGCTTCCTCCGTGATGCCATCGGGAACCACATCGCGCCCGACGTTGAACGCCTCGAAGAGATCGGGCTCCGAGTCGACGCCGAGCGAGTAGCTCAACGCCTCGGACTCGAATGGTGCGTAGCCGCGGTTCGCCGCCACATCATCCAACCGATGCTCCAGCTTCTCTTCGATCGACAGTTCGAAGAACTCCTGGCTGACGTCGAGCATCCGCTCCATCAGTTCGACCGGGACACCATGTCCGGTCAGCGCAAGGAAGCCGGAGGTGGCACAGGCCTCGTCGACAGCCGCCGCAACCGCATCCATCTCCGTCGGGTCACCGGTGAACCAGCCGGTGAGATCGATGGGCGCGGCGACGGACTCGTCTCGAAGTGCTGGGTCGGTGGCGGTCATGTCCGATGACCCTAGGGCGAACGAATTGCCCCGTTGTGAACGACCCATTTCCGCTGTGTGAACCTTGACCCGTCCCAACGACGACCACCGTGTCGTCCGCTAAAACCGGATCATGCCCGTCGACTCGACCGCCCCGACGCTTCGAGCCCGCAATGCTGCCCGTCTGCTCACGCAGGCCGAGGCGGCCGCAGCGGCGCGCCCCTTCGAATCGGTGCCGACCATCGACATCAGCGCACTCGTCGGTCAGACCACCGGCGAATTGGAGGTGGCAGCCAAGATCCGCGACGCATGCATCAACGTGGGCTTCTTCTACATCTCCGGTCACGGCGTGGACCACGCACTCATCGCCGGCGCCTTCGATGCCGGCAAACGGTTCTTCCGTCTGCCCGGAGACGACAAGCGAGCCGTCTCCATCCTGAACTCGCCGCACATGCGCGGCTACACGGGGCTCTTGGAGGAGAACACGGATCCCGACAAGGACGGCGATCTCCACGAAGCATTCGACATGGGACTCGAGCTCGAAGCCGACGACCCCGACGCGTACGCCGGTGTGTACGGCTGGGGCCTCAACCAGTGGCCACAGCTCACCGGCTTCCGAGAGCTCGTGGTGCGCTACCACGAAGCGATGCGGCACCTCGCCCATTCGCTCTATCGCGGCTTCGCCGTTTCTCTCGACCTCGACGCCGACTTCTTCACGTCGAAACACACCAAGCCCATCTCCGAGCTCCGGCTCCTTCGCTATCCGAGCCAGCCGGTCCCGAACGACCGTCATCTCGGCATCGGCGCCCACTCCGACTACGACATGTTCACGATCCTCGCAACCGACGACGTGCCGGCCTTGCAGCTCCTCAACTCGGCCGGTGTGTGGGTGGACGCTCCGCCGGTCCCCGGCACCTTCATCGTGAACGTGGGCGATCTTCTCGAGCGGTGGACCAACGACCTCTACCGGTCGACGATCCATCGGGCCATCAATCATCCGAGCCGCGAGCGCTACTCGATCCCGTTCTTCTCCAACATCGATCCGCTCGAAGTTGTCGACGTGCTCCCGAGCTGTGTGTCCGGCGATCGGCCCGCCCGCTACGAACCGGTCGGCGCCGGCGCCTACGTCCAAGCCTGCATGGAAGACGCCTACGGCGTCGGCGGCAGCTGACTCAGACCGACTTGCCGAGTTGAGCCGCCGGGCCGGCAACCGGTTCCCCCAGCGCTCGACGACGCTCGAAGAGCTCCTCGGCCGCCGCCTGCGCCCGCTCAGCCACCGCCGTGATGTCGACCGAGATGACCTCGCCGTTCTCGACGAGTCGTCGACCCTTCACCCACACGTCTGACACATCACGGCCCGACGCGGAGAAGACGAGGTGCGCGACCGCGTTTGCGTCGGCACCGCTGCGGAACAGCGGAACGAAGTGAATGGCGCCCAGGTCCACCGCCACCAGGTCGGCGTCCTTGCCCACTTCGATGGTGCCCGTGACGTCATCCAACCCAAGCGCCTTCGCCCCCTCCCGGGTCGCCATCTCGAGGAGGTCCCAGGGATCGCCTGCCGCCGGGTCCGCCGTCGACAATTTGGCGAGCAGCGCACCGAACTTCAGCTCCTCGATCATGTCGAGGTTGTTGTTCTCCTTCTCGCCGTCCGTGCCGAGCGCCACCGTCATTCCGGCTTCTCGATACTTCCCAACCTTGGCGGCTCCGGACGAGAGCTTCATGTTCGAACACGGGCAGTGGGTCACCGCGGTTCCCCGGTCGACACAGACTCCGATCTCGGTGTCGTCGAGCCAGACACCGTGCGCGATCACCGCCCGTCCGTCCAGGATGCCGCGATCGGCAAACACCTCGATCGGGCGCTTTCCGAACTGGCGAACACTCTCCTCGACCTCCCACACCGTCTCGCTCGAGTGGGTATGGATACCGACGTCGAACTCTTCGGCCAGTGCAGCGGCCTCCCGGAACATCTCGGGCGAGCAGTAGAACATGTGCTCCAAGCCGACCCATCCACGCACCCGTCCATCGGCGGCCGATCGATGGGTCTCGAGCAGTCGGCGGTTGGTCGCCATCGTCTCGAACCATCCGTACTTGTCGGCCGTGTAGGGCGCGAGCGTTGCCCGGATGCCGATCTCCTCGGCTGCCCGGGCCG
>CALBVR010000326.1 GCA_937969565.1 uncultured Acidimicrobiales bacterium
GCGTCGCGACGACGGTGAGCAGCGGCGGCGGTGCTTCCGTGGTTGTGGTCGTCGTGGTTGTCGACGTTGTCGCCTCTGCGAGGTCAGCGGTGGTCGTGCTCGACGAGGCGGTCTCTTCATCAGGAGCCGCCGTTGTGGTGGTGCTCGTTTCGCCGGTGGTCGGGCCGGTGTCCCCGCCGCTCGACCCGATCAGGTAGCCGAGACCCGCGGCGACGAGAACCGCGACGAACACGCCGACCGCAGCGAGCCACGTGGATCGGTTTGTGCCGGCTCCGGGGGCGGTCACTGGTCGCCCTCCGGCAGGGTCAGCTCGAAGGTGTCTCCGCCCCATCCGTTGGCGAGATCGCGGCCTTGGATCGTCACGATCCCCACGTCGGTGGGGACGGCGATACCGCTCTGAGATCGGGTGAAGGGCTGCTCCGACGCATGGTCGTGGGCAAGGACGCGAATGCCGTACTCGGTGCCATCGGGTCCCAACACCCGCCAGGCGTCGGCATACCGTTCCGGCGAGTCGTAGGGCGAGGAGATGGTCACATCGAAACGCCAGGTTCCGTCGCCGTCGGGTGTCGCAGCCGCGCCGATCACCGACGGGAAGGCGTCGTCGGCCTCGGTCACGCTGGTGGTTGCTTTGTCGGCGGTGGCCTCAGTGGCCTCGGTCGGAGTGTCCGCCGGCTCGGCCTGTTCGATGGTCGTCGTCGCCGGCGCAGCGTCGTCAGGTTCGCTTGGCGTGGCGGAGCCGCAGGCGGCCAGGAAGACCCAAGCGGCAAGCGTGAGGAAGAGACCGGATTGACGCACACGCATGGGTCACACCGAGAGGAGTTCGTCGGCCTCTGCGCTCTCACGCCGGCGCCGCTGGGGCGGGTGATCCTCGAGGACGATTGCGGCGCTGATGAGGGAGAGTGCAACCACGATGGCGGACCCGACGGCGTCGGATGGCCAGTGGTAGCCGGCAATGATCCGGCCGAGGGCGGTGAGGATGACGGCCACGATCGTGAGTTCGAGGACGATCTGCCAGAGAAGCCGTGGCGTGCGGAACCACCAGACCATGAGCGTGACCAGTCCCCAGAAGATTCCGGCCTGAACCACGAAGACGCTCGGAAAGGACGAGCTCGTGACGCCCTCGAACACCTCGGGGCGCGGCCGGCCGACGATGTTCTTGGTGACCAGCGCCGTGACCACACCGAAGAACATGGTGAGCACGATGGTTGCCGCAACGGCACGGCTGTACCAGAAGGCGACGAAGGCGAGGACGACGATTCCGGGATACACGAGCCACGGATCTCCGAGGACGTCGGCCCGGGCCCAGCCACTCGTGTCCGTACCGTCGAGCAGCCAGTCCATGACCGGCTCTTCGACCTTGATCAGCGTGGCGTGGCGGGACCGGGCGATCGCCGCGGCGCCGACGAGCACGATGAAGGTGGCCAGCCAGGCCCGGGTCCAGGTGTTGCGCACGGCACGACTCTAGTTCTTCAGGGTGCTCCAGTAGCCTCTCCCTTCCGTGGACGCATTGCGTGACTGCCGACGAGCCTTCGCCCTGTTGCTGGCGTGTGCCCTGGTGGCGATGGGGTGTTCCGGCGACGACACCTCGGTCACCGCGCCGACGGCGCGGGTCGGTGAACCTTCGGAGGAGGCCGCCCGCCCCTCGATCGTTCGAATCCTGGCGTTCGGTTGTGGTGCTCCTGCGCTTGGCTCGGGGTTCGCCGTCGAGCCCGACCTGATCGTGACGAGCGGTCATCTGGTGACGGGCCGGACCCCCGAGGAGACTCGGGTGGTGCGCCCTGACGGCACCGAGTACCCGGCGGTTCTCGTCGCCTTCGATGAGGACCTCGACCTTGCATTGCTCCGGGTCGATGCGCCCGTGTTCGAACCGGTGGAACTTCTGCGGGAGATCCCGGAGGGCGATGGCATCGCCTATGCCGTTCGAGGCGAAGATGGCGTCGAGGCAATCGACTTCGAGATCGACTCGGCGGTCATCGTGAACTGGGACGGCGTCTTTCGGAACACGGAGTCGAGCTTCCATGGCGTGCGCCTCAACGCGGTGATCAAGCGTGGCGACAGCGGCAGTGGGCTCTTCGTGGCCGACAACCAGGTCATCGGTCTGGTCCATTCGACGAACCGGGCCGGTCTGCCCCGGGGGTATGCCGTCAGCGCCCGCCAGATCGACGACTATCTGGCCACCGTGCCCACCGATGCGGAGGTTGACGCGCCCCGCTGCGCTTGAAGCCCGCTCGATTTCGCGTGTCGTACGTCACCCTGCGACACTTGCGAGATGAGCCTTGCCCCCGTGTACCAGCAGATGCTGTCGGTCCTGACCGGCCCCGGAACCCCCTTCACCGTTGGTGAGGCCGAGGTGAATGGCCGAGCACACCGCGTGTACGAGAACGGGCCGCCCCAGGTCCGGCTGCTGTGGCTCTTCAACGAAGCCAACCCTGACGATCACTACATCGTGTTCGAGGACGAGCGCATCACCTGGGCAGACGCCCGTCAGCGCGTACTCGAGGTCGCAAACGGTCTGATCAACGACCACGGCGTGCAGCCCGGCGAGAGCGTGGGCATCGCGATGCGCAACTATCCCGAATGGGTCCTGGCGTTCTGGGCGATCCAGATGGCCGGCGCCGTGGCCGTGGAACACAACTCGTTCTGGAACGGGGAAGAGCTCACCTACGGGGTCACCGATTCGGGTTCGCGCGTGATGATCGTCGATCAGGAGCGTCACGACTCGCTGCAGCCGCACGCTGACGCGATCCGCGCTGGAGGGCTCGACCTCGAGTTCATCGTCGCCCGCGCCACCGGAGAGATCAGCGATCGTGCCGTGCACTGGGCCGACGTGAATGGCGGTACCGACATTCCCGAGCTGACCGAAGAGGTCTGCGGCCACGAGTCCCGCTCCGTGATGGTGTACACGTCGGGCACGACGGCCTTCCCCAAGGGCGTGGTGCACACACAACGTAACGTCGTCACCAACCTGCTCAACATGCTGTCGATGACCGTCGCGCTGCGAATGACGGAGACGGCGTCAAAGGGCGGTGACCCTGCGGCAGCGGCCGGCGGCGATGACACGGGCGGTCCGGTGATGCTCGTGGCCGTTCCCCTGTTTCACGTGACCGGCTCGCACTGCGTGATGATGCCCATCACCGCGGCCAAGGGCACGCTCGTGTTGATGCGCAAGTGGGATGCCGGGCTGGCACTCGAACTCATCGAGCGAGAGAAGATCACGAGCTTCACCGGTGTCCCGACGATGACGATGGACATCCTCGCCCATCCCGACTTCGAGTCGACCGACACCTCGACCCTCGTGAGCCTCGGCTCCGGAGGCGCCCCGAACCCGCCGCACATGGTGGAGAAGGTGTCCACGACCACGGAGAACGCCTCGCCCACGCAGGGGTACGGCCTCAGCGAGGTCAGCGGCATCGCGACGGCCAACGGTGGCCCGATGTACCTCGCCAAGCCGGGCAGCTGCGGCCTCAAGGCACCCGTGAGCGACATGAAGGTCATCGACGACGAGGGCAACGAACTGCCCGCCGGCGAACGCGGTGAGCTCTGCATCTACGGCCCGCACGTTTTCGCCGAGTACCACAACAAGCCCGAAGCGACCGCCGAAGCGATCGACCCGGACGGCTGGTTCCACACCGGCGATGTCGCCATCATCGACGAGGAGGGCTACGTCTTCATCGTCGATCGGGCCAAGGACCTCGTGATCCGCGGCGGCGAGAACATCGGCTGCGCCGAGGTCGAGGCGGCAATCGCTCAGCACCCGGCCGTGCACGAGTGCGCCGTGTTCGGCGTGCCCGACGAGCGCCTCGGTGAGGAAGTCGGCGTTGCCGTGTTCCCGATCGCCGGTCAGGAGCTCGACCCGAAGGAGCTGCAGACCTTCGCTGGAGAACGGCTCGCCTCGTTCAAGGTTCCCGCCCACGTGTTCGTGTACGAGGCCCCACTGCCCAAGAACGCCAACGGCAAGATCCTCAAGCGTCAGCTGCGCGAAGAGGCCGTTTCGTAACGTCTGAGGAACACCGGCGAACGGCCCGTCGGGCCGTTTCGCCGGGACCTAGGCTTGGGGCATGTTCTTCAAGCGCCCCGAACCCATCATGATCAGCGCCGCCGATGCCCTGCCCGGGCGCGAACAGGCGATCCCGGTTGCAGACGCTCACCTCGTGCTCGGCACGCCGATGACGCCGCCCTTCCCCGACCATCTCGACTCCGTCGTGCTGGGGATGGGCTGCTTCTGGGGAGCCGAACGCTTCTTCTGGAAGACCGAGGGCGTGTACACCACGGCGGTCGGCTACGCGGGCGGGTACACCCCGAACCCAACGTATGAAGAGACCTGCACCGGGCTCACCGGTCACACCGAAGCGGTGCTCGTGGTGTTCGATCCGTCGATCGTGAGCCTCGAAACGCTGCTCGGGATCTTCTGGGAGAACCACGACCCCACCACGCTCAATCGCCAGGGCAACGACGTCGGCACGCAGTACCGCAGCGCCATCTATTGGAACAGCCCGGAGCAGGAGGCGGTTGCCATCGCCTCCCGGGATCAGTATGCGGCCCGTCTCGAAGGTGCCGGGTTCGGGGGCATCTCGACCGAGATGGCTGCAGCCGGCGAGTTCTTCTATGCCGAGGACTACCACCAGCAGTACCTGGAGAAGAACCCCAACGGCTACTGCAACCACGGGTTCTGCCAGATCTCCTACGCCGACTGACAAACGGACTCGAACCGGCCGAAAATCCTGCAGAACCCCCCGCTCGGACCAGTAGACTTCGCCGGAGTTCCACGAGGTGGAGCGACCGGGACGAGCTCGGTCAAGGCATAGAGGTGTGCGTTCATGTTCGATGATGAAGAGGAAGACCAGGGCTTCATGCTGCTGGTCCTCGGTGTGCTGGCAGCAATTCTCCTGGTGGTGACGGTCGTCGCCCGAAGCGGCGACGATCTCCCCGCCGCAACCGTCACCGGCCCGGTCGAAGAGGTCGTCGAGACCACGGCGGCGCCGACGACGACCGAGGCGCCCGAGACCACCACGACCGAGGCGGAGACCACCACCACGGCTGCTCCGACCACGACTGAGGCCGCAGCAGTCTCGCTGTGGAACGTCCTCACCGACAACGGTGAGACCGGCCAGCTGGCCGCCATCGCGGGTCCGCTCGGTCTGCAGGACTTCCTGAGCAACCTCGACGGTGAGTTCACGCTGTTCGCCCCGTCGGACGCTGCGCTCGGCAACCTCGACCCGGCCACGCTCAACGGCCTGCTCGCCGACCCTGAGGGTGCTGCGGCACTGCTGAACTACCACGTCGTCCCGGGCCGCGTTGGCGCCGCCGACGTCGTCGCACTCGCCGATTCGTCGATCACGTCGACCACCGGTCTGCCGATCAACATCACACTCGATGCTGACGGCAACCCGGTCCTCAACGGCGTCAGCGTCGTCACCAGTGCCGATCTGGACGCCGACAACGGCATCATCCACGTGATCGACACCGTGCTGACTCCGCCGACCGTCAACGAGGTCATCGGCCTCGAGAACATCGAGTTCGAGGTCAGCTCGGCCAACATCACGGCCGCCGGTCAGGAAGAGCTCCAGAAGGCCATCACCTTCTTCAGCGAGAACGATTCGGTCACGGCCCGCATCGAGGGCCACACGGACACCGATGGCGGCGAAGAGGGCAACCTCGCCCTGTCGCAGGCCCGGGCCGACGCCGTGCTCACCTTCCTGGTGGACAACGGCATCGACGAAGGTCGTCTCACGGCGATCGGCTTCGGCGAGACCAACCCGATTCTCGTCGACGGTGTCGAGGACAAGGCCGCCAGCCGCCGAATCGAGTTCGTTGTTCGGTAACGGCTGAGAGCTGTTCAAGAAGTTCTCAAAGAGAGGTCGGGGTCGCGCTCAGCGGCCCCGGCCTCCTTTACTTTTGACCCATGGCGCAACAACAGTCACCGATGATCTCCCTCCTCCTCGCCGAGGATGACCAGAGCGTTCGGGAATCGCTCGAGCGAGCCCTTCGGTTCGAGGGGTACGACGTGCACGCTGTCACTGACGGCGCACAGGCGCTCGAGGCGCTGATCACGCTCGAACCCGAGGTGATCGTGCTCGACGTGATGATGCCCGGCGTCGACGGACTCGCCGCCTGCCGTCGTATCCGCGAGAAGGGCATCCGCACACCCGTGCTGATGCTCACGGCACGCCACGACGTCGCCGACCGTGTCGCGGGCCTGGATGCCGGAGCCGACGACTATCTGGTGAAGCCCTTCGATCTCGAAGAGCTGCTCGCTCGACTGCGGGCGCTCGTTCGCCGTGGCACGGTGGTCGAAGCCGACACCCAGGTCCTCACCGTGGGAGACATGACGCTGGATCTGGATCGGCGTGAGGTCCGGCGAGGTGACGAGACGATCGAGCTCACGAAGACCGAGTTCGAACTTCTGGCCCTGCTCATGCACAACTCGGGAATCGTGTTGACCCGCGAAGTCATCTACGAGCGCATCTGGGGCTACGACTTCGAAACGAACTCGAAGTCGCTGGACGTCTACATCGGGTACCTGCGTCGCAAGACCGAAGACGGCGACCGGTCGCGTTTGATCCACACCGTGCGCGGGGTGGGATACACCGCCAGGGAACAATGAGCCTCAGGTGGCGGCTGACCGCCGTCATCGGTGGCGTGGTGGCGGTGATGGTTGCGGGAGCAAGCCTGCTCGCCTACATCTCGGCCGATCGTGAGTTGAACCGTCAGGTGGACGAGTTTCTCGTGACCCGTTCCCGCGAGGCCGAGTCCTCCCTCAAGGAGGTGAACCTGAGCGGCTTGCAGCCGACGGCCCGCTCGGTGTTCGAACTGGGCGCGCTGAGCCGACCGGATGCCGGGGTGGGCGTGCTGTATCCACGTGGACAGGTGCTCACGCTGTCCGAGCCGCAGATCCAACCCACCAACGCAGACCTGGAGATCGCGCAGCGGGAGGGCGAGGGGGCGAAGGTCTACGCGTTGCAGGATCGAGAGGTCAATGGTCAGCGATACCGGGTCCTCACCACCTCGGTCGACACCGGGGCGTTGATCATCGGTCGGTCGATCGACGACGTCGACCAGACGCTCGACGGCCTGCGCGGCTGGCTGATCGTGATCAGCGTTGTGGGTACCCTCGCGGCCGGGATCATCGGCTGGCTGGTGGCAGATCGGGTGTTGCGTCCGGTCGCACGGTTGGCGGCGGCCACCCGCCAGGTGGCGGAGACCCGTCGCTTCGATGCCGACCTCCGGGTCGAGGGCAGCGACGAACTGGGTGCGTTGGCCACGAGTTTCAATTCGATGCTGTCGGCACTGCGGGCCTCCAGAGAACAACAGCACCGGCTCGTGCGCGACGCGAATCACGAGCTGCGGACGCCATTGACCAGCCTTCGAACCAATGTCGACGTCCTTCGTCGACGGGGCGAGTTGCTCGAGCCCGAGGAGCGGGCCACCGTGATGGCCGAGATGGACGCCGAGGTTCGGGAGCTGACCGGGTTGGTGAGCGAGCTCGTCGAGTTCGCCACCGACGCATCGACGCTGGATCCGGCCGACTTCGTGGAGGTCGATCTGGCCGAGATCGCCCGCAAGATGGCGGAGCGGACGGTGCGGCGCACCAATCGAACCATCGAGGTGTCGGGAGCGTCTCGGGCGCCCGTTCTGGCGGATCCCGCCGGCATCGAACGGGCCCTCGGGAACCTGCTCGGCAACGCGGTGAAGTTCAGCCCGGCGAACACCGCCATCGACGTTGTGGTCGGCGACGACCGGGTCGCCGTGCACGACCGCGGTCCGGGAATCGCCGCCGGAGACCACGAACGGATCTTCGACCGCTTCTACCGCTCCGACCAGACGCGGACCCTTCCTGGCTCCGGCCTCGGACTCGGCATCGTGGCGGACGTCGCGGCGGCGCATCGAGGCGTCACGTTCTCCGCTGATCGGCCCGGTGGCGGCGCCGTCGTCGGGTTCTCCGTTGGGGAAGATCACAGTCCGTAGCAGAATGTCGAAAAGTGACCGCGGTGCGTCAATTCGTGGGAACTCGTTGAGCCTGATGATGGCATCGGCGTTGCGATTCGACATAGGATCGTCACAAATCCGCTCAAGAAATCAGCGGAATCGTTCGATACGTCGCAAATGGTGGTCAGGCAGGAGTCAAACACATGAGCATTGGTCGGCCCGCGGCGGCCCACCTCTTGCGTCGAGCCGCCTATGGCGGAACCGGGACCCAGATCCGGGACTTTTCCCGGCTCACTCGGGAGGAGGCGGTGGACCAGCTGCTCGATACGTCGAGCACGCCGTCCGTTCCCGGATGGGGTCGCTTCTCGAGCCTGCAGAACTGGCAGGCCCAGGAGGCGATGATCGAATGGTGGGTCGATCGGATGATCACGGCGCCGCCGTCGATCGAGGAGAAGCTCACCTTCTTCTGGCACGATCACTTCGCCACCGGCCGGGACAAGGTCGGCGAGTCCGAGCTCATGTGGGAGCAGCATGTGCTGCTGCGGAACATGGGGCAGGGGTCGTTCCGGCAGCTGCTCGAGGGGGTCTCCCTCGGCTCCGCGATGCTCATCTACCTCGACAACGAGACCAACGTGGCCGGCGCCGAGCAGGAGAACTTCGCTCGAGAGCTGATGGAGCTTCACACGGTCGGCAACGGCCGATTCACCGAGGACGACGTGATCGCCATGGCCCGGGCGTGGACCGGACACAACACCGTCGGCAGAACCCGAGAGAACAACTGGCAGTACGACCCCACCTACATCTTCCGCACCACGGAACACGACCACGGGCCGAAGACACTCTTCGGAATCACGAAGCGATGGAACGCGCTCCAGACGTTGGATGAGCTCTGCTACGGCGTGAAGGCGACAGCCACCTCGGACTACATCGCCCGGAAGATGTTCCAGTTCTTCGTCCACGCCAACCCCGACCAGGCAACGGTCGACACGCTCGCCGCCAACTGGCGAGCCAACAACCTCAACATCCTCTCGCTCGTGCGCGACGTGCTGCTGCTCGACGAGTTCTGGGCCGAGTCCACCCACTACGCCCTGGTGAAGACACCCGTCGAGTTCGTGGTCGACGTCCTCCGCCGATGCGGAATGACGAGCAGTGACGACAGTGTCCGTTGGCGTATGGAACAGATGGGCATGGTCCTCTTCGATCCGCCGACCGTCGCCGGCTGGGGCAGAAACGCCTACTGGCTGAGCACCGCAACGGCGTGGGGCAAGTCACGCTGGATCAACAACCTCAAGTGGGGATCCGACGATCGGAACATCCTGCAGAACCTCGAAGGCATGCCGATCGAAGACGCCGTCAACGAAGTGGTCGGCTTCTTCGGAATCTACGGCGCAAGCACGAAGAGCCGGGACCAGATTCGTGAACTCATCGAGATCACGACCGAAGAGCGGCCATGGGCGCTCAAGTACGAACCGTTCGCAGTAGGCATGTTCATGCCGGAGGTGCAGTGCGCATGATGCCAACACTCGTTGAACGACGCACGTTCCTGCAGGGGGCGGCAGTCACCGGCGGTGCGGCGGTTGCGCTGCCATCGATCCTCGCCGACCAGGTCGGCGCCGCTTCGGCCAACTCGACCAACATCCTGCTCACGGTCACCCTTGCCGGAGGCAACGACGCCATCAACACGGTCGGTCCGTTCGCCGACGGCCGCTATCAGGATCTGCGAGGGTCGCTTGCGCTCAGTGCGAGCACGGCCCATGCCGCCCGAGACGGCCAGTACTTCCATCCGAACCTTCGTCGGCTCGCCACGCGTTTCCGTCGCGGCGAGGTGGCGGTCGTGCAAGGCGTCGGCGATCCGCTCAAGGACCACAGCCACTTCTCGAACATGGCCCGCTGGCAGACCGGTTTGCCCAATGGTGCCATTCACCGGACCGGTTGGCTCGGCCGGTGGCTGGATGCCAACTCGAATGCCGCGTTCACGGCGTTGACCGTTGGCGGTCAGGGTGTGCCGCTTCATCTCCGCGGTGCGTCCTCCACGGTGACCGACCTGCCCCGCGGCGGTGGTGGCCTCTATGGGGCAGACACCAGCGACCGTCGGGACCGTGTGATGTACACGCGCCTGAGCCGGATGGCTCGTGGATCGACGGGTCGCCCGTGGGTGGATGCGGTCGCGGATGTGAACGACCAGGCCATCGACGCAGCTCAGGCGGTCTCGCCTGCCTACAACGTCGAGCTTCCGGAGGACCGCTTCCACAGCGACATGCTCCTGAGTGCACGGCTCCTGAACCTGAATCTCGGGACCCGGGTCATGAACGTCTGGCATTCCGGCTATGACACCCACGACAACCAGGTCGACGGGAACCCGGCGCAAGGCGATCATGCCGATCTGCTCGACGAGCTCGATCGCGGCCTGGACACGTTCTTCACCACGCTCAATCCGTCGATCGCTCCCCGCGTGACGGTCGTCGTCTACAGCGAGTTCGGCCGACGCGGCGAGGCCAACGGGTCCCGCGGAACCGATCACGGTGCCGGCGGAACGATGTTCGTGCTCGGCAGCGGCGTCGCTGGGGGTATGTACGGCAGCCCGCTGAATGTTCGCGACCTCGACGACCGCGGCGACTTCAAGGTGTCGATGGACTTCCGCCGGGTCTACTCCGGGCTTGTCGAGCACTGGCTCGGTGGGGATCCCGACCAGGTGCTGGGCGGGTCCTACAACTCGCTCAATGTGTTCGCCGGTCAGGCGCCCGGTCCGACCGGACCTCCGCCCTCTGCCGATGACCTCCAGGGACGGGCGGAAGCCATTCGAGCCCGCAACGCCACGCGGCGGTCGGACAATCTGCGATATCACTCGCCCAGCTTCTGACCGAGCGTCCATCCAATTACCTCACATCGCAGTCGTTATGTCACTCCGCGTGTGAATATGCGCGCCCGTGCACACGCATGAGCTAGGGTGGAACCCACGGTTCGGCAGCGAACGGCGGAACCGTCAACACAAAGGACGCAGACAATGGTGAGCCACCCCACCAACGCTGCGGTTGCGCGGGACGGAACAACTGAGGCAAAACGCCGGCCTGTCCCGTACACCGCGCTCTTCCAACCGAACCGCCTCGATCTGCTCGTGCATCTGCGGGCGCTCGTCGAGCTCGGCGGGACCGCCTGGCCACTCACCGGCCCCGACGACGTGAACTGGCTGGAACACAGCGACCGATTGGCCGACGTCGACGGCGAGCCGTCCATCGTCACGATGGGCGTCGACATCGATCTGGACGCACAGGGTCTGCCGGCGATTGGCTTTGGATCCGGCGGTGGCCTGGTTCGAGGAACCACGGCCGCAGCAGCCGGCATTCACGTCGGTGCGCCGTTGCACCGCGTCGATGCGAGCGGCACCGCACCCCGTCGAACCCAGGCCGAAATGAAAGAGGCGGGGTTCAGCACCAGCCAGTTGCGTTCGCTCGCTCGTGTGGGACTCCACTTCGATGAGAGCTCGGCGATCGTCGTCGTGGATCTGTCCGACGACGAGGCCGCCCACGCGGCCCTGCACGAACTTCGCTGTCGGTACAGCGAGTTTCACACGGAACTCGACCACCTTTCCGAGGACGACCGTGCCCGCCTCCGTGTCGAGCGCGGAACCGTCGGCTCGGTCCAGGTGCTGTGCGTTTCCGGATTGAAGGACTCCTTCGCAGAGGTCGTTGACCGACACCCGGTGATCGTCGCCCACGGCCGCAACGCCGCCGCGATGGAGATCACGAGCACGCTGTTCGACCCGGATCGGGGGCCATCGACCTCGCCGGCTCATGAGCAGCGGCTTCGCCGACAACGCCGGCGCGAAACGGCCGATCAGCTGTTGGAGCGTGTGCTCGGTCGTTGAGCGCTCTGGGCGGCTCGGCTCGCCTTCCGCTCGATCGATCGAATGCGACCGAACCGGCGGGTGACCACGAACAGCAGCGAGATGAGTGCGACGAGCACGAACGCCGCCGTGGTGACGCCCAGGAGCGCCAGAATGGCGATGTTCCCGACGAAGGCACCGGCGTCTGCGGGCTCCGAGCAGGGTTCGCGCATGAGGTCCTGGTTGAACTGCGAGCGACCGATGCCATCGAACAGCAGACCCTGGGCGAGATCGGGAAGCGCGAAGTCCACCGACTGGTCGTCTGGTGAGGTCGCCACCGTGTAGCGGATGTCGTTTCGGAGCGGCTCCGCCAGGGGCTGGGTTTCCGTCCAACCCTCGGGCGGCTGGCCCACGATGACTTCGATGAGGCCCGGCACCACGTCGCCCGTGAGATCGGCCATTGCGGTTTCGTTCGTTTCATCGACGTCGCCGGCTGCGTCCTCAGTTTCGGCTTCAGCGGATCCTTCGTCGTCGGTCGCCTCGACCGGCGCCTCGGCCTGCCAGATGATCTCGTCTCGGACCGAAAGGGTGACGACGGCCGGACCCGGGCAGTTGTCCACGATGACCCGAACGCCAGCCTCTGCGGTCGGAGTTGGGGCGAGGCGGATCGGCTTGCGTTCCACCGTGCCACAGGCGGACAACACGAGCGTTCCGACCACGAGAGCCACCACCGCACGCATGGCGGCAGTGGGCCGGAAACGCAGGCGCACGCAAGGACTCACGGCCCCGACGATACCGACCTGCCACCCCGACGCACCGTCATTGCCCCGCTCACGGGCTTGAGTCCTCGTAGGTACTCGTCGAGTTGAGCGCCCGGCCGCCCGGGTTGCTATCTTCCCTGCGTGGCGAATGAGCTCTTCTTGAATCGACTTTCGGAAGACGATCGGGCCCTCGTGGAGTCGCTCTGCCTGCGGCGGACCTACCGGAAGGGCGCCGTGATCTTTCTCGACGGCGACGATGCCGGGGACGTGCTGCTCATCCAGTCCGGCCAGATCAAGCTCACGGTCAGCTCCCAGGATGGGCGTGAGGTGCTGCTCGGGGTACGTGGTGCCGGCGAGATCATCGGCGAGATGGCGCTCATCGACTCATCGCCGCGTTCGGCCAGCGCCTTTGCATTGACGACACCGACCGACGTGCTCGTCATCTCCGTTCGGGACTTCAAACGGCTCGTCGACACGGAGTTCGGCTTCACCCGCGGTCTGCTCGACGAGATGGTGCGCAAGGTTCGGGATTCGACCATGCATCAACTCGAGCTCGGGCTCGACGACGTTGCCGGACGGGTCGCACGACGGCTCAACGAACTCGGCAAGCGATTCGGTGTCCACCAGGACGATGGCAGCCTCGCCTTCAAATCGCCGATCACCCAGCAGGAGCTCGCCGATTGGTCCGGCGTGTCCCGCCAGGCCGTGGTGAAGGAACTTGCTCGTCTGCGGGAGATGGGTTGGCTTGAAACCAAGGGCTCCTTCATGCAGATCCACAACCCGGACGGAATCGCTCAGCGGGCGGCGCGCCTGTCGGGGCTGTAGACGTCGCCCACGGATGCCAAGCGGACGGTCGCGTCTTCTACACTGAGAGAACGACTCGGAAGGTCTCTCCATGGCGAAGCGCAAACGGAAACGGAACGTCCTGAACATCCCGCCGTCGGACCCACCTGTCCGCCCCGGCATGATCGGGCTCAGCCGCCAGGTCCCCGCGTCGATTCCGAAACCGCCCTACGCCGAGACCGGCGACCCGGGACCATCGGTTTCGTCGCTCGTTCGCACGCCGGCGGAGCTGGACGCGATGCGACGGGCCGGGGCGATCGCCGCCGAAGTCCTGATCCACGCGGGCAAGTTCGTCGAACCCGGCATGACGACCGACAAGATCGACGAGATCGTTCACAACGAGACGATTCGCCGGGGTGCCTACCCGTCGCCGCTCAACTACCGGGGTTTCCGCAAGTCCGTCTGCACGTCGGTCAACGAGGTCATCTGCCACGGCATCCCGGACAGCCGACCGCTGGCCGACGGCGACATCATCAACATCGATGTCACGGTGTTCTACGACGGCGTTCACGGCGACAACTCCTGCACGTTCCTCGTCGGTGATGTGGACGAGCACTCCCGCAAGCTGGTCGCCGAGACCTACGTGTCCATGATGGAAGGCATCAAGACCGTGCGCCCGGGTTCCAAGGTTCACGACATCGGTCGTGCGATCGAACGCCATGCCCGCAAGCACAACCTTGGCGTCGTCCGGGAGTTCATCGGTCACGGCGTGGGGACGGAGTTCCATTCCGATCTCCAGATTCCGCACTACTACGACCCTCGGGCCAAGACCGTTCTCGAAGAGGGCATGACCTTCACGGTCGAGCCGATGTTGACACTCGGTGATCCCTCGCTCTACCTGTGGGAAGACGAGTGGACGGCGCTCACACAGGACGGTCGTCGCAGCGCCCAGTTCGAGCACACGCTGGTGGTCACCGCGTCAGGGTTCGAGCTGCTCACCGTGGCCTCGGATGGCACGACGGCCGCCGAACTCTACGCACCGGTGCCGGAAGCCGCCGGCTGAACCTCCGGGTCAGTCGACCAGTTCGAAACGCACCCGCCGCTTGGCGACGTCCGCCTCGGTGAGACGAACGCTGGCGACATCGCCCAGCTCGCCGACGCCGTCCGCGTAGGCGACGACGGCGGGATCCTTCAGTTGGATCTTCACTCGCTCCTTGTCGTCGTCCACGTTCGTGATCAGGCCGGAGAAGGTCTCGCCGACACGCTGCGACAGCAGGGCGGCCTCGACCAGATCGACCGTCGAGCGTTCGAGCGAACCCTCCTTGTTGCGGGCCCGTCCGAGCATGGCCGGGAGCTCAGGCAGCGCCTCGAGCACCCACTCCGGAGGTCGGGTACCCGCCTGCACGGCGAGCACGCACTCGTTGGCATAGCGGTCGCCGAGCCGACGCAACGGTGCGGTGACATGCGCGTAGTTGGCGGCGATGGCGGAGTGCTCCGTGAGCTCCGGAGTCTCGCCGTCGAACGCCACGTAGCCGGCGCCGCGGAGACCGCGGGCGGACTGGGCGATGAGGGCGGCCTCTCGTGGGTCGCTCGGGTCCAGGCTGCGGACCGTGTCGGCGTAGCTGGCCGATTCCGGCCAGTCCACATCCAACGCCTTCGCGACGAGGCGCAGCTCCCGGATTGTTCGTTTGCGCGGTCGCGGCAACGTTCGCAGGAGGCCGATACCGCCATCGAGCATGATTTTGGCGGCCGCGATCCCCGTCAACAGGCTGATCTGGGCGTTCCATCCCTCGACCGGAAGCGACTCGTCGTACGCGAGCCCGAACCCGTCGTCGGTCGTCACGACCTCCTGGGTGGCGAGGTTGAGCGAGACGGCGCCCCGTTCGACCTCGAGCGCCTCCCGACGCAGGCCGATCTCTCGCAGGCTGGTGAGGACTGCGTCGTCGCCGCGCTCGATGCCAGCCGCAGCGTCCCGATAGCTGAGCTTGGCACGTGAACGCACGACGGCGCGCTCGAGTGTGGCATCGAGCAGGTGGCCGGCATCGTCGAGATCGATCGTCCACAGCAGGGATTGGCGATCCTGGTTGGGAAGCAGGCTGGCGGCCGCCTCGCTCAACTCGGCCGGATGCAGCGGCGCCCGAGTGTCGGGGCTGTACATGGTGAACCCGCGCGCCTGCGATTCGGCGTCGATCGCCCCGCCCGGTGCCACCCACGCAGCGACGTCGGCGATCGCATAGAAGACCCGCCACCCCGTCGCCGTCTGCTCGCCGGCGAACGCCTGGTCGAGGTCCATCGATGAGGGCGGATCGATGGTGACGAGCGCGAGGTCGGTGCGGTCGGACACCGTCGTGCCGCCGCTCCCTGACGGAATGGTCGGCCCAGCCGCGGCGGCAGAGACCGCTTCGGCCACCACGTCGTCAGAGAAATCGGTGCGGATCTCCAGTTCCTCACGAATCTGCGCCATGCCGGCACAGAGCTCGTGTTGATCGGAGGAGCAGACGATGGGGATCCGGGCCATGGAAAAAGCGTATCGGTCCCGCCCCGGCCCTAGCGGACGCGGGCGCCGCCGGGCTCGGGCAGCTCGATCCAGACCCGGCCGGGGAGGAGCTCGATGGGATTGCCGTTGGCGTCACGGTAGAGGGTGACGTTGCGGGCACGGGCCTTCTCCCACGTACCGCGGATCAGCACGCCTTCGGTGAAGATCCAGGCATCACCTGAGCCGGTGGCGACCGCCTCAGGGGAGTTGGCATCGGCGGGGCTGACGCCATACGGGGTGAACTGGACGATCACGGTCTCGGGGGCGACCCGGACGCCGGCGGCGTCGTTGAAGGCGGCGCCGTCCTGGCTTCGCTGCCAGCCCGACCCGTTCCACGTGTAGACCACGCTCGTGTTCGGGTAGTTCACCGTCACGCCGTTCGCTGCTTCCGAGGCGTTCGGAAGCGCAGTTCCCGGTCGTCGAATCGTGAAGATCTCGGGCGGGATGCCACCCAGGTTGCCGGCGGCATTTCTGAGCGCGCTGGTGGAGCTGTAGAGGTTGTGGGGCGCCGGTCGATTGTTGTTGCGGTAGTAGGCGCCGCCGGCTCCCGTGGCATGTCCGATGTTGACCAGCGGCGACTGGTTGACGATCGTCGTGGTCCGGGCGTTGCCACCAGAGTTGGCAAACAGCGGTTGCTGCAGCATCTGGAGGATCTTCACGTCGGTCGTACGCATCGACCGCACCGGACCGACGGTTCCGACTTCTTCGGAGTGGAAGACGGCAGCGAGACGGGTGGCCCCGCCCTCGACGAGCTCGACGAACACGAGGTCGGCGTCGTTCACGCCGGACTGAGGGCGGGCTCGGGCAACGTTGTCGATCTTGACGACGAGCGCCGGCCGGTTGTTGCCGTGGGGGTTGTCTCGACCCGTGATCTGCGAACGGCCATCGGCGGTTCGGTACCACTCCAGATCGAGGCTCACCGACTCCAACTCGATGCGAGCTTCATCGAGTTCGAAGCGCAACTCGAAAAGGGCCGCATCGGCGGCGGTGAGCTGTTGCACCGCGTCGTCGAGGTCGCCGCGGAGCACCGGAACGTCGGCCGCCAGCTGCGCGATCCGACCGTCCAACGCCTCGAGCTCGTTCTGGGTGGCGATGCCCACCTCGTTGAGGACCTGCTGCTGTTGCAGCGGGCCATCATCGCGATCGAGTGCCTGCAATTCACGGTTGAAGGCCTCGCCAGCCGGATCACCGTTGATGAACCGTTCGAGTGCCAGCGCAATTCGCTGGCGGGCGGGCGCCCGGCGGGCCAACGCCAGCTCTTCGAGGGCGTCGGCAGAGCCCTCGATCGCGGCGGTCAGCGTTTCGATGTCGACGATCAACTCGGATCGTTCGACCTCGAGATCCTCGATTGCGATGAGCGTGTCGCCGATGAGCGTCTGCAGTTCACGTTCGCGGGACTCGAGCTGCTGCTGATCGGTTCCACCCTGCGCACCGGCCGGAACCAATGTGGCGCCGAACAGCGCAAGGATCACGCCAAGTGAAAAGAGCAGACGGAAACGGGGAGTCCGGGAGCGGAGGTCATCCATCGATGTCGAGTATCTCACCAGCTGCGTTTGGTTCGACCAATTGGGGGCGTTCCGCCGACCAGGGTCGAGTGATTGCAAGCCCGATCGCCACAAGGAGAACGAGGGTGAGTACTGCGGTCAGCCACTTCGCCCGACGCTCTTCACGCTCAGGAAGCGCCGGGAAGCCAGACGGCAACCATGGGTAGCCCAACACGGCGGGCTTGAGTTCCTTCTTCGAGTAGGCCTCGACGGACCGGGGCAGCTGGCGGGTCCGAGGGGGAGTGGCCGATGCGAGCATCGCCGGCGGAAGTGAGCTTTCGCGGGCGAACTCTTCGCGGGCCTTCACGAACAGTCGGGCGAGTCGGCGCGGGCGCATGTCGAGCGCCATCGTGATCACCGATGGCGGGGTGTTGTAGCGGTACCGGAGAATCATGGCGAGCTTGTGATCTGCACGCATCTCGGCGAGCGTGTCCGCGAGGAACAGCGCCTCGCGTTCCGAACCGGTCGGCATCAGCGCGCTGCTGAGTCGTCGGGTGGGGCTCTCCTCGAGGTACCGATGCGCCTCGTTGGTCGCGATCACGCCGAGCCAGGCCGTGTACGCCGATGGGGCGGGAAGATCGTAGAGGCGGCTGAGTGCCACCCGGAAGGTGATCACCGTGATCTCGGCGGCAGCCGCAACGTCCTTCACGAGGAACCACGAGATGTCGTAGACCATCTGGGCCGCATCAGGATTGATGGGCGTCGGCTGGCCGAGGAACATGTTGCGCCAGTCCGAACCGGTGACCGGAGGAAAGGTCCCAAGTCGCTCGATTGCAGCAGGTTGTGGTGCGGTCACGCGCGCCTCCTCTCCGGGGTCAGGGGGTCCGGGAGAAGCATGCTAGTCCCGGACCCAGCGGGGTCGTTAAACGAGGCCGGCCGATCTCACGGAAACGGGTCAGACGCGCTGACAGCGGGTGCAGAACGTGCTCGTCCGGGCGTCGATCGTGCGTGTCTGAAGCGCGGTGCCGCATTCGACGCACGGCTCCCCACCCCGACCGTAGGCAACCAGATCATGTTGGTTCCGGCCGGCGTCGCCCTCGGCATCCACATAGTCCCGCAGGGTGGTGCCGCCGTTGTCGACCCCGGCTCGAAGGACCGCCACGATCGTCTCTGCCAACCGGTCAGCGCGCGCCCGGCCCACCCTCCGGGAGAGGGGATGGATGCCTGCCAGGAAGAGCGCCTCGTCGGCGTAGATGTTTCCGACGCCGGCGACCGGTCGTTGCGACAGGAGTTGCGTCTTCACCGCTCGACGGCTTCCCTGCAATCGCTCGTGGAGCACCTTGCCGTTGAACGCGGGATCGAAAGGCTCCGGGCCCATGTCCCGAAGTGTCGGGATGTCTGCGTAATCGCCGGCGGTAACCACACGGAGCCGCCCGAATCGTCGGACGTCGCGGAAGACCAGATCGTTGCCGTCGTCCATGCGCCACACGGCGCGCACCCAGGCATCGTGTGCAGTGCACGCCGGATGCTCGCCCTCGGCCGCGGTCCGAGAGAAGGAACCGGTCATGCCGAGATGTCCGATCAGCTCCTCGGCGCCATCGTCCAGGTCGAAGATCAGGTACTTGCCGCGCCGTCGCACGTCGGTGACCGTCGCCCCGACCGCGTCGAGTGCCGGCGCGAACTTGACGCTCTCGTGGGCATCGCCGGCGACGAACGTGCGGCCGATCAGCTGCGGCGCGAGTTGGCGACGAATCGTCTCGACTTCTGGCAGCTCCGGCATGAGGCCACGGTAGCCTCGCCCTTCGTGGACAGGATGCTCGCTCGGTTCGTCGAAGAATTGCTCGAAGCGGCACACGTGCCGGAATCCCTCGATGAGGCGGCGCAAGCCGAAGCCTGGGCATCGAGCGCCGTGGCCGAATGGATGGAGCTGGGCGGGCGGGGCGACGATCTCGCCAGCCACATCGAGGACACGGCACCGTTTCCTGCCGCGTTGATCCGATGGATCGTCGAGGGGACGGCACCCACCGTCGGTCCGGACTGGCTCGCCGACCTGACCGAACAGCAGGCCACCCAGGCGTGGGAACTCTCCTCCGGAACATCCGATGAGGTCGCGCTGATCGTCGAATTCGAAGCGCCTTCGACCGCTCGCCATGCCATGTCGATCACGGTGGCCGACGGCCGTCCAACGGATTGCAGCGTCGGACCCGCCGGGCTCGCCGAAGCCGCAACCGAAGACGACGCCGACACGATGGACGTCCGGGCGCTCGAGCTCGACGAGGCGCTCGATCGCGTCCGATCGGCCCTCGGTCAGCTGCAGGCCGATGAGCTCACTGTCAATGGACGGCTCAACGTTCCACTCGCCCTCCGTCGATTCGGCGTCACCCCGACGGCGGCACTTGCGAGCACCGGCGGACACCCCTCGGTGCCGATTCCGCCCCGGGATCCCGACGACGACGCCTGGGCCGCCGACCTGCTGACATCAGCGCTCCGGCTGCACGGCGCCGCCGAGAATGCCGCGGACGAACCGGCGGTCGTGGCCGAGTCCCGAGCCGAGTTCCTCGCCCGGCTGGACGAGGGCGACGCCGATGCTCGCACCCTGCTCGATGTGTGCGGCGTTCCGTCCGATGCGGCGGCGGCAGACCGCACCGATCTTCACCTCCGAGCAGTCGCCGCCTACCTCCGGCCCGACGACCTCTCGATGCATCCCGCCCCCACGCAGCAGGCGATCCTCGAACTCGAATGGGCGGACTGGCTTGGCGCCACGATCGGCCTCTCGCGCAGCACAGCCGGGATCGACGTGGATGGCGCGGCGCTCGTGCAGCTCATCAACCGCTGCCCGGAGATCACCACCACGATCCCCAAGCAGGACGCCGCCCGCATTGGCTGGGCATTCGAACAGACGCTCTACGCCTGGGCGGTGACCGGGGTGCTCGACGACGCCGGAGCGCTCACCGAGGCTGGCCGATGGTTGCTTCCCCGGGCGGCTCTCGCGGCGTGGACCGTCGGCTGAGGAGCTCAGTCTGGCTGATCGACGATGGCCCGTCGGGTTGCCAACGCCGCCGTGCGAATGAGATCGCCCGACGAAATCGCGAGACCCAACCGCAGCATGCGCCGTTCATCCCGCAACACCGCCAGCACCGCGGAGCGACTGTCCAACTGCAACGTTCGGATTTCGTCGAACTCGTAGCCAGGAGCGATCGCATCGATCACCGCTCGAGCGACGGCTTCGTCCGGGTCGGCGGCCGTCGAGGAACCGACGAGCTCCTCGCCGTCACGCATGACGGTCGCCTCGACCCGCATTGCGCTGTCGACGGCTTCGATGGAGATGAGCGGAGCGTCCGCCAAGGTGAGTGACTCGTCGTCGAGGTGGAACTGGTGCAGGACGTGGGCAAAGGCCTGAGCGACCGACGTGATGCGCCGAGCCACTTCTGCCCGCTGGATCCCGCCGAACACGTACAGGCCGTCGGAGAGCGGACCGGTGGTACGAACGTAGTGCCCGTCCAGATCACCATGGCGAAAGGCCGCCACCGGCTTGCGGCCGTTCGACAGCATCGTGACCGTGTGCATCAAACGAAAGGTGTCGGTCGGGTTCCGATGGGCCAGATCCGGTCGACGAATGAAGAACTGCGGTTGATCATCGTGCGGTGCATGGAGGTACAGGGCAAGCGACAGATCGCCCAACTCGTCCAACAGATCGAACGACGCCTCGACGATCGTGGAAAACAGGCTGTCGATCGCCGGAATCGGCGGGGGAACGATCTGACGAGTCGCCGCGATCGCCGGCGCCAGGTCATGCAACCGCTCGTGTGACGCAGCGCGTTCGGTCGAGGCCATGTGGTGACGATACCAACCCCAACCGACACTGTCGGTGCCGGGCAATGCTTCGCATTGCGACAAGTTCGGCACCGCGTGGTTCTGGGCCCGCAATGCGCCGAACTCGGGCGTTGGTCCTTGGCGTGTTCTGTCCGCGGGTTCCGGATGGTGCCTGGCACGTTTGCGGGGCCAAGAGGCCTGGCACCTTTTGGGGTGAAAGGTGCCAGGCACCTTGGAGGCCGGTGTGGATGTTGGCGGGTCGGAGCGTGGAGCGCCCTGATCGTTCGTTGGCGATGCTGAGGGCGGGTCTTCCGGACCGGCCCCTCTCCGCGTTTCGCTTGCTGGCGACGGGTTCTTCACCCGCGACCTGATCAGCGAACGGCGGACCGTCAGAGCGATCGCCGTCGGCTCGCCCGATGGGCTCAGGCGGTGGCGAGGAGCGCGAGCGCCGGGGCGCTGGCGCGGATGCGACCGGAGGCGTGCCGGAGTTCGAGCTCGGCCAGGCCTTCCGGACATTCGGCGGCGTAGGGGCACCAGCCGCACAGCGGGCCCGGGGCCACGTCGAACTCTTCCATGGCGATGGCGGCACCCATCTCGTCCCACGTGTCGCTCAGTGCTTGGACGGCGCCGGCCAACGCATCGGCCGTCACCTCGGTCTCCACCACCCGCTGGCCCAGATACAGCAGCCGCGCCGCGGCTGGCCGTTCGCCCGTGCTGGCCTCGACCGCAGCGGCATAGAGCAGCACCTGATCCAACCGACCCTGCTCGAACCGCGGCGACGGGGCACGACCGGACTTGTAGTCGCTCACGATGAGGGCGCCACCGGCATTGGTGCCGCGATCGAGCCGGTCGACGATGCCGCGGAACGGCACGCCGCCGAGTTCGGTGTCCACCTTCTGCTCGGTGGCCACGACCTCGACCTGTTCGGGCTGCTCGAGATGCCACAGGCCCTCGATGGCCGTCCATGACAGCCACCGGAAGCGCCGCTGCTCGGTCTCGTCCAGCTCGAGCGCAAGAAAGTCCGGATCGTCGGCGGTTTCCGGCCACACGGTGCGGGCGAGCACACGGGCCCGATCCATGGTTCGCTCCGTGGGCGACTCCTGCAACAGGAGTTCCAATACGCGGTGGGCGAAGGTGCCGGCGAGCGCGGCTTCGCCAGCGGGATCCGGAAGCCGATCGATGTAGCGGAACTTCCACCGGCGGGCACACGAACGGAAGGTGCTGGCGCTGGACGGGCTGAGATACGGGGGAGGCCCATCGGGAACGACGCGCAGGCTGGATTCGATTCGGGTGTCGGCCGCATCATGGGGGCGTTCGCCACCCACGTCGTACAGCCGCTCGCTCGTGTCGAGCCCGTCGTCAAGTTCCATGTGTGTAGTTCTAGCAGCCGAGTGTGACACGGCCCGCGCCGAGTCTCTATTCTCTCCGTTCCAACGGGGACAACGATTTTCTACGGGGACAACAACGAGGGGGAGGCGATGAGCGGAACCGAAGTGATGCTTGGCCTCATCTATTTCGTCTACGTGGTGTCGCCACTGATTTCCGACGAGCTGTGGCTGCGAATCGCTCTGGGCTGCACGAGCCTGGGCTTCGTTGCGTGGGGAATCACCATCGACAGCCCCGTCACCGTCGTGGCCAACATTTTGTTCGCGGCCATGAGCCTCGTGCAGATCGTCAAGCAGGTTCGGGAGCGGATGCCCATCGAACTCGAGCCCGGACAGCAGCTGGTGCACGAGAACCTGTTCCCATCCATGACCGCACGCGAGTTCCTGCTTTTCTGGCACCTGGGACGCGAGACCGTCACCGACGCCACCATCATCGAGGCCGGCAAGATGGTGCCGGACATCAGCGTGCTCGTCGAGGGAACGTTCCGGGTGGACACCAAGGGTGGCCCGGTCCATCTCGATGCGCCGGTCCTCGTTGGCGAGATGTCCTATGTGCGCGGCGAGGACGTACCCGCCTCTGCCAGCGTGTCGACCGAAGGCGTTGCGACGATCCGCCAGTGGGAGAAGTCGACGCTGCGGTCCATGCGGGAAACGCATCCCAAGCTCACGGTGCCGTTCCTGCGAGACCTCGGCGCCGGCTTGGCGGAGAAGGTGTCGAGCTGACGCTCGCTCCCACCCATGACAAATCTCACGGTGAAGTCGTGAGGAAGTGCTCTGGGCGATTCGCCCGATCCTCCGCATCGTGGAGGTATGACAACGACACACACCCCAACCATCCATCTCCGAGGTGTGCAGCGGACGTTCGCCAGCCCCGACCCTGAGGTCGGCGAGGTGCGAGCGGTCGACGGCATCGACCTCGACATTCGGCCCGGCGAGATCGTCGCCCTGCTCGGCCCCAACGGCGCGGGCAAGACGACCACCCTCGACATGGTGCTCGGCTTCACGGAACCCACCGCCGGTGCGATCACCGTCTTCGGGATGGCTCCGCAGGAAGCCGTGCTCTCCGGTCGGGTGGCCGCCGTGCTGCAGACCGGAGGCCTCCTCAGAGACCTCACCGTGCGCGAGACCGTCGAGCTCGTCGCATCGACGCACCCGAACCCGGATTCGGTGGACGGCGTGATCGACCGGGCGGGCCTCGCAGCGATTCAGCAGCAGCGGGTCCAGTCCTGCTCGGGCGGCGAGCAGCAGCGCCTGCGCTTCGCCCTGGCCCTGCTCGGCGATCCTGACCTCCTCGTGCTCGACGAGCCCACCACGGGAATGGATGTGGCGGCCCGACACGAATTCTGGGCGTCCATGCGAGCCGAGGCCGAGAAGGGCCGCACCATCGTCTTTGCGACCCACTACCTGCAGGAAGCGGAGGACTTCGCCGAGCGGACCGTGCTCATGGCGAACGGTCGGATCGTCGCCGACGGCCCGACCGACGAGGTTCGACGTCATGCCGCCGGCCGCCGGTTGAGCGCCCGAGTGCCAGACGATCGGCTGGACGCCGTTCTGGCCGAGATGGCCGACCTGCCCATCGTCCGATCCGCCGTCATCGAGCGAGACCGTCTCGTCGTCGAGACGAACGATTCCGACGAGATCGCCCGACTGTTGCTCGGCTCCCTCGGTGGAACCGACCTCGAGATCGAAGCCGCATCCCTCGAAACCGCATTCATCCAACTCACCCGCACCGGAGGTGCATCATGACCGCAACGACGCTCAACGAAACCCTCACCACCGAATCCGACCGTGTGCGGCTTCGACTCAACACCACCTACTACCGGCTCGAACTCCGACGGATCATGCGAGACAAGGTCACCCTGTTCTTCACCGTCGGCCTTCCTGCCGTGATGTACGTGATCTTCGGCGCTTCGCCGGACTACGGCGACGACCCCATTCGCGACGGGAACGTGGCAATGTGGATCATGATCGCAATGGCTGCCTACGGCGCTGTCAGCGCAACCACCGGGATCGGCGGATCGGCCGCCATCGAACGGATGCAGGGCTGGACCCGGCAGCTCGGGCTCACACCCATGCGGCCGGCAGAATTCGTGGCGGTCAAGGCAGCCACCGCCATGACGGTCGCAGCGGCGCCGATCTTCATCGTCTTCGCCATCGGTGCCCTCACCGGTGCCTCCGCTCCGCTGCACGTTTGGGTGCTGTCGGCACTCGTGCTCGTGGTCGGAGCGATGACGTTCGCCTTGTACGGACTCGGCTTCGGCCTGGCGCTCCGATCCGAGGCCGCGGTCAGTGCAGCCGGCGGTGCGCTCGTCGTCATGGCCTTCTTCGGGAACATCTTCGTTCCGCTGAACGGCTGGCAGTTGCTCGTCGCAAAGTTCACGCCGCTCTACGGGTACGTCTCGCTGGCTCGCCGGCCTCTCACCGGCGGGAACACGATCGATCCGGAGACTGGGGATCTGATCCCCGAACCGTTGTGGCAGGTGCTGGCCAACGTGAGCTTCTGGACCGTTGCCTTCGCCATACTGACCATGGTCCTCGTGCAGAAGGGCCGGGGTCGACAGTGAAGTTCCGTTCCGGCGAGTCGGTCTCGTGGCAACCAGGGTTCTGGATGGCCAACATTTGGTTGGTC
>CALBVR010000327.1 GCA_937969565.1 uncultured Acidimicrobiales bacterium
TGCAGCTCCGTGTCGCCGTCCAGTACCTGGATGAAGTCGAGGTCGGGGTGGGTGGTGCGGAGGTGATTGAAGCCGGTGTTGCGCGCCCGGGCTGCGGTGAACGGTGTCGTGTTGGTGAGCTCGACGACGTCGACGTTCAGACGACGGGCCAGGTCGCAGCTGTCGTCGGTCGAGCCGGAGTCGACGTAGCACGTGGGAAGTCGACGAGCCTCGAGCGATTTGAGGCATCGCTCCAGACGTTCGCCCTCGTTGCGGCCGATCACCACGACGCCAACGTTTCGCAACGGCACCGGTGGTGGTGTTGCCGCTTGCTTGACGATGGTCTTGTTCTTGCGGTTGCGCCGTCCGCGTCTACTCATGCTGCGCTTCTTTCCTCGAGAGTTGCGTTGGCCGACGCGGTCAGCGGTCGAGCCGGTGCGCCGACAACGGTGACCCCTGCGGGAACATCGTGCAGAACGACGGCGTTGGCGCCGACCGCACATCCGTCGCCAAGACGGATCGGACCGACGATCACCGCTCCCGCCCCGATGTTCACGTCCCTGCCAATCACGGGCACGTCGAACGGCGCGTCGAGGTTGCGGTTGCCGATCGTGACGCCCTGCCGGATGGTGCAGCCGTCACCGATCGTTGCGTCACCGTGCACGACGATCCCGCCCTGGTGTTCGACGACGACGTTGCGGCCGATCTTCGCACTCCAGGGCAGTTCCACGCCGTAGACGTTGCGGCAGCGGCGGAACGCGCTGCGGTGCAGCAGCGTGAAGGGCATCCGCAAGATGCGGTTGCCGATCTGCATGCGCCAGTTTCCGAACCGGTGCACGGCCAGTGCCCGAACGCCGGGTTTCGACCAATCGGTGCGGTTGGCAACGTGGTCTTCGCGCCAGTACGCACGCAGCTCGCGCAGCGAACAAGGCGGCGCGCTCGGTGGTGTGCAGACGATGTCCTCGTTCACGCGGCGTCCTCGTAGACCTCGCGTTCGGGCATCGGCTCGATGACCGCAGCGTCCGGAACGGTGGTCGGGCGATTCTTCTTGCCGCTCGTGCGAGGCACGTCGGCGACGACGGGGATCAGGCGCTCGCGGACCGTGTCGAACACCCGGGCCACCTGCGCGACGCCGTCATGACGCTGTCCGGACTCCGGCAGCACCAGCACGATCTGATCGGCGGCGCGAGCGAGCGCAGCGGCTGTCATCGACTCCAACACGGGGCCGACGTCGATGATGACGATGTCGGCGACCGGCCGGAGTGCCGCGACCACGGCCTCACCGTCGAGGCGGCGCGTGCTGATCGACGGGGAGGTGCCGAGCGTGATGAGGTTGGGAAGATCGGTGGCGCCGAGCTGTGGCGGGATCTCGGCGGCGACGTCCGACAGGCTTCCTGCCGGGGCGTCGAGCGCTCCGGTGAGCGCCGCGTGTTGATCGTCGCCATCAATGAGCACGGTGCGGTTGCCGCGCCGGGCGAATCGAGCGGCAAGACCGATGGCCGCGGTTGTGGACCCGGCGCCCTCACGCGATCCGCCAACCAGGATGACGCGAGCGCCCACGACGGTCGAGGCCAGCTCGAGTCGGCCGACAAGACGGTCCAGGCCTGCGGTGAAGGAACTGGACGTCTCCCGCAGTGCCGCCTCCGGACCGTAGGCGAGCGACTTGATACGAGGGAGGTTGGCCTCGATCGGCTGTTGGAGTTCGCGTTCGATGTCGGACACGTCGATGACGGTGGGGGAGAACCGGGCGGCCAGAAGCGCGGCCACGACGCCGAGCATCGACATGATGAACACGACGGCGATCCGCATGAGCGAGGTGTTCGTTCCTTCGGGATCGGTCGGCAGCTGCGCCTGTTGGACCAATTCGGTCTGCACCGCCTGGCTTGCGGTGAGCTCGACGGCATCGAGTTGGCCTTCGATTCGGGCGAGGTCGCTGAGGAGGAGGCTCTGGCGCGTGGCGGCGTCGGGATCGAGTACCCGAATGTCCGGCACGGCCACTGGCGTCTCGGTGCCGAGTGTCGCCAGGTATGGGGCAGCGGCGCGTTGGAGGTCGTTGTTGACCTCGACCAGCTCGGCTTCGACAGCGGCGAGTTCTGTTTGGAGTCGGTCCCGCTCCGGCTGGAACACGGCATCGGTGCGGGCTCCGAGATCAATGAGGTACACGTCTGCGTACGCCTGAGCGATGCGCTGCGATCGTTCCGCGTCCGAGGTGGTGGCCACGACCTCGACGATGTCGCTGTCCTCCCGCTGGGTGAACTCGATCGACCGGCGCACGGTCAGGGCCGTCTCCGGGTCCCCGAGGCGGGTCGCAACCCGATCTGCGAGGCCGGTGCTTTCGAGCACGCTGATCTGGCTCTGCACATAGCGGTCGGGCTGGTTCGCCAGCGACGGACTCACCGATTCGACGGATGGCTGCACGAGCACGAGCGACGTCGACGTGTACTCGGTGCCGACACCGCCGCCGATGCGGGACGCAAGGACGACGCCAGCGACGACGAACAGGGCGAGAATCCACCATCGTTTCCGAAGCGCGTTGTTGATGAATTGCAGTTCCACGATTCTTCCTCCGACGGTCGCGGGCGGGGCGCGACCGGTCTGCTGGCCTTCTCGAACTATCGGCGTCGATGGTCGAAAATGTGAGCGAACGGGCGGCGTCCTCTTGGCACGCCGCGCGAGGGCGAATCCACCCGATGCAAACGGGTCGAACCGCTCACAAGACGGCGCGTCCATGCCGAAGAAGCAACGATGGCTCAATCACCGCTCGTCGATGCGGCGCCGCTGTGGCGCGTCGCCTCGCCCTACTTCTCCGAAGCCACGGATCGGTGGCTCGACGACTTCGTCGATCCGTCGGCGCACCGGTTCGAGCTCGTCGGTCGTGTCGGTGAGGCGATCCCATGGCACCTCAAGAAGAGCCCACGAAGTTCCGGCAGCGAGTGGCGTGATTTCCACCAGCAGGCGCGGATCACGATGGACGCCGACTGCTCCGGCATGATCGGGGTGTTCCCGCAGGTCACGGCGACGCTGGCGGCACGCGCTCGAATCCTCCGCGACGACCGGCCGATCGTCAGCTGGTTCTTCAACACCAATCTCGAAAACGCTGCGCGACGAGTGACCGCACGCGCCAGCCTCTCCCGCGTGAACCGGTTCGTCGTGCACAGCACGATCGAGATCGAGGCATACGCCCGGATGCTCAAGCTGCCGGAAGACCGGTTCCAGTTCGTTCACCTGCAGTACGGAGGCGAGATCGAGACCGCGCCCCCCGAAATTGACGAGCCGTTCGTCTTCGCCACCGGCTCGGGTTTCCGTGACTACGGCACTTTCTTCGAAGCGGTGGGTTCGCTCGGCTATCGCACGCTCGTTCTTGCCGGGCCCCGGGTGCTCGCCGGACTCGAGATCCCCGACAACGTCACGATCGTCGATTCGATGTCCCGGTCGGACATTCGTCGGCATGTACGCCACGCCCGTGTCAATGTCGTTCCGATGACGACCGACGGCCTCACCGCCGGCGTCGTGACACTCGTCGAGACGTTCCGTCACGGACGCGGCGTGGTCGCCACGCGGCGCTCCGGCCTCGAGGACTATCTGATCCACGACGAGAACAGTCTTCTGTCTTCGCCGCGAAACGCCGCCGAGATGGCGGAGTCCATCGAGGCGTACTGGAGCGACGACGTTCTGCGAGCCCGCATCGACAACGGTGCGGCTGACTTCGCTGAACGCAACTGCACCGATGAGGCGGCCGCCGCCTCGCTCGTGTCGGTGCTTGACGACGTTCTGGGAACGTCCTCGAACTCTGCGGGACAACATCTCCACGCTGCCTGAGAGGTCTCGAATGCGCATCGCCTATCTGATCAACGAATATCCGAAGGTCTCGCACAGCTTCGTGCGCCGCGAGATCGAGGCGCTCGAGCGCCATGGGGTGGAGGTGGAGATCTTCTCCATCCGGCCGTGGTCGAGCGATCTCACCGATCCGGCAGACGTGGCCCACGCGGAGCGTACGACGGTGCTCTATGGGCAGTCGTCCGACCTGTCGGGCGCCATGCGGACCGAGGCCCGGACGAATCGTCGGGCCCTCTCCGCGACGACCGCCAAGGCGATGAAGCTTGCCAAGGGCTCGGAGAAGTCCGCCGCCTACTGGTCGGCATATGTGGCTGAGGCAGCTCGCCTCCGCCAGCTGCTGTCCGAGCGGAACATCGATCACGTGCACGCACACTTCGGCACGAACTCGGCGGCCGTCGCCATGCTCTGCCGCATGCTCGGTGGCCCGTCGTACAGCTTCACCGTGCACGGCCCGGAAGAGTTCGATCGCCAGGTCGGCCTGTCGCTGCCGGAGAAGATCGAGCACGCAGCGTTCGTCGTCGGCATCAGTTCGTATGGCCGCTCGCAGCTGCTGCGGCTCGCTCCCGCCCACCGGCGCAACGACGTTCACGTGATCCATTGCGGTCTGTCCTCGTCGTACCTCGAACTCGAAAGCGGTCCGATCGAGGCGACACCCAACCTCGTGACCGTCGGCCGGCTGAGCGAACAGAAGGGCCACTGGATCCTCCTCGAAGCGGCCCGCATGCTGGCCGAGGACGGGATCGACTTCTCACTGCAACTGGTTGGCGACGGTGAGCTCCGCCCCGACGTGGAGGCCACGATCGAGGAGTACGGACTTCAGTCGAGGGTGCACATCTCCGGGTGGGCGACCGAGGACGAGGTTGCGGATGCGATCCGTGCGAGCCGGGCGCTGGTCTTGCCGAGCTTCGCTGAGGGTCTGCCTGTCGTGATCATGGAGGCGCTTGCGCTCCGTCGACCCGTCATCAGCACGTACGTGGCCGGCATTCCCGAGCTGGTCAGCCCGGGCGAGTGCGGTTGGCTCGTGCCGGCCGGCGACGCCGCCAAGCTTGCGTCTGCGATGCGAGCCGTGCTTGCTGCCGCTCCTGCGGATCTGGATCGTTTCGGCGCCGAGGGGGCCGAGCGAGTGGCCCAGATGCACAACGTCGACGTTGAGGCCGCGGCACTCATCGAGCTGTTCACACAAGCCATCGACGACAACGCAACGGCCGCCCACGCGGCCTAACCACCCTCCGCGGTCAATCCGCTACAAGTGGGGGCAGCCCCCACTTGTGAGGGAGTGCGCGCGTTGTGTGGTCCGGGTGGTGCGTGGTCAGGCGGCGCGGTCGTCGAGGAGGCCGCGGACGCGACCGGCGGCAATGGCACCGCGACGGAGCACGTGGACCACACTCTGGTTCTCGGTCTTCTGACCGTTCGCCTGCAACATCCGATTGCCGGACGACTCCACGCCGGGCGGAGGGCGCCGGGCGAGGACCTGAGCCATGCCCCGGCCGTACAGGTAGTGCTGTTGCAGAAGGGAACGCAGACCGGCCCGATGGCGGTAGTGCATCACGGCGGTCGGTTCGTACCGCAGCTCGATCCCGGACTCGATCAGCCGCCAGCTGAAGTCGATGTCCTCGCCCCGAATCAGGTCACAATCGAATCCGCCCACCGCGGCGAAGTCCTCCGCCCAGAGCGCCATGTTCGCCGAGACGAGATAGTCGGCACCAAGGAAGGCGGGCAGGTTCCCGGGGGTGGCCGGCGGCCGCCAATTCTCCTGGCCCGGAACGACGAGTTCCTCTTCGCCCAGATGCCCGCCGATCGCCGTGCCCGGTTCGAGCGCGTCGATGAGCTGCTGCAGCCAATCCGGTTCGGCCTGATCGTCGCCGTCGCAGAACGCGAGCTTCTCGCCGCGAGCATGGTTGGCCCCGACGTTGCGGGCGTGCGATGCGCTGCGCACGTCGGATGCATCGATGATTCGTGCGTCGAAGGCGTGGGCGTCGACCAGGCCCTCGAGCAGACGCCGTGCGACCGGATCCTTCGTGTTCAACGCAAGGACCAACTCCCATTCGAAGGAGACGATCTGCGCATCCAGGTGGTCCAGCGCAGACTCCAGCGTCGGATCCACGGATCCGACGGGCATGACGACGGAGACCTCGATGGCGGAGGCGGCCTGATGTGCGTGCATAGGGTTGATATCGGCAGGTCGCCGATGCGGCCTGAAGGGTCGTTGTGCCCGCTTATTTGCGGAGGTGACGGCCCACGATCATGAGGAACCGGGTGTCCTTCACGAGGTAGCGGTGCGCCATCCGCCGCGGTTCCGTGAGCATGCGATGCACGAACTCGAGCCCCATCATGCGGAACAGCTTCGGTGCCCGCTTCTTGATCCCGGTCAGGAACTCGAGCGAGGCGCCCACGGCGAGAACGACCGGTGGCTCACCGGCATCCGCCGGCCACTGATCGATGATCGACTTCGCCAGGAGCAGATCCTTGGGGAACCCGATGCCGACGAAAACGAACTCCGGGCGTCGGTCCATGTCCAGCATCTGCAGGACGCACTGCCAGGCAAAGGTGTCCATCAGCGTGGACTCGTTCGGCTCGAGCAGCGGCGCACGGCGCCAGGCACACTCGGGATGTTTGCGTTCGAGCAGGAACCCGACCTCGCCACTTGGAACGATGGCGAACATCGATCGGCCCTCGAGTGCGAGCCGGGGCCACATCTCGGCGGTGAGGTCGGAGCCGGCGAGCTTCGCGGCCAGTCGGTCACCGGCCAGATGGCTGAGGCTGACGAGCGGCTGTCCGTCTGCGAGCACAACCGCGGCCCGATCGACGGTGGACTTCACGCTGGGAGACGCGTCCTCCAACGTGACGAGGATGTCGACGTTCGGCGTGACGACGAGCGGAAGTTGACCTGGCTTGCCCCGGTAACCGTCCAGCAGCGCGCTGGCGACGTCCTCGATGGACGCGGCGTCGGTGAACCGAAGCCCCCACGTGTGCGCGTCGCTGAGCAGCGCCGGCTCGACCTCGTCGGTCGTGCGCAGCGGCGGGAGGGTGTCGAGTGGCGGAGTCTGGAGCGTCGGGTTGGTGCCGACAGTGACGCCGAGGTCGTGGTCTCGGTCCATGTGTCCAGAGTGGAGAACACAGCGCATCTGCGCATGAGGCCGATGGCGTCTGCGCTCGGACCCGATTGCCCATTCAGATTTTTCGCAGGTGTGTCGAAACACCCGGACCGTCAGCCGGTGAGCTTCGCCATCCGTCGCAGCGCGCTCGTGGCGTCGATCGACTCGGCCAGCGCCTCGAACTCGTCTGTCGGCCCCGTCCACTCAAGCACGTCGACGTTCTCGGAGACAGGGGCGTCAAGCTCAATTGTGGCGATCCGACGGAAGAGGAGCGCGAGGTCGAGGTTGTCGGCCAGCGTTGCCGCCAGCTTCGCTCCGCCGCGAACGGTGATGTCCCACTGGCCGGCAGCGGCCGGAACGTCCGTGATGTGTCCGTAGCGCGAGAGCACGGCGGCCGTGGACTTCGCCCCCCATCCGGGCAGCCCCGGGAAGCCGTCGGCAGAGTCACCGACGAGGGCCAGGTAGTCGGGGATGGATGCGGGTGGCACGCCGAACTTCTCCTGAACGCCCGCCTCGTCGTAGCGAACGCCCTTGCGTCGGTCGAACTGCACGATGCCCGCTGCGTCCGAAACGCATTGGGCCAGGTCTTTGTCCGGCGTACAGATCTGTACCTCGGTCACGCGCGGATCTGCAGCGGCCATCACCGCGGCGGCCCCGAGTGCGTCGTCGGCCTCGTACTCCACCATCGGCCAGACGGTGAATCCTGCCGCGCGGAGGACGTCTTCGAGCGGGTGGAACTGGGACTCGATGTCGGGGTCGATCTCGGAGCCGTCCTTGTAGTCGTCCCACAATTCGTTGCGGAAGGACGGGATGACGTGGTCGGTGGCGATGCCGATGTGGGTGGCGCCGTCTTCGAGCAGACCGATCATCGATCCGAGCACGCCGCGCATGGCGCCCGTTTCCTGCCCGGCTGCGGTGATGTGCGAGGGCGCGGCGAAGAAGTAGCGGAACAGCTCGTAGGTTCCGTCGATCAGATGCACCTGCATGTTGTGCCT
>CALBVR010000328.1 GCA_937969565.1 uncultured Acidimicrobiales bacterium
GTCGCGGCCCGCCGGCGTACCGACCGCCTGAAGGACCCGCATGAAACGGCCCTCGAGCAGGCGTACGTTCGCCTGCTTGCTCACCTCATCGAGCAGACGCGGCCGAAGGCATCCCACGACGTCGGCTCGACCCTCGTGGAAGGCGTCGATCGACGCATCGATCGTGTCGGTTTGGAGCAGCGTCGCGTGCTCGATGTTCCGCTCGAGCCACAACGCATATGCGGCGCGGGCCTTGCACGAGATCGTGACGCCCGGTCGATCCACGTCCGCAACAGTCTGGAAGGAAGCGTCCGCGCGCACCAGGTACGTCGCTTCGATCTCGGCATAGGGCGGAGAGAAGTCGATGTGCTCGGCGCGGGCCGGGTCGGCGCCGATGTTGCCGATGTCCCATCGATCCTCGGTCGCGGCATCGGCGAGGAGACCGGGATGCGAAAAGGTGACGAGATCGATGGGCACGCCCAGATTCGCAGCGAGCGCGCCAGCGATGTCGGGTGACACGCCGACCGGTGTGCCGTCTCCCTCCTGATGGGTCACCAGAAGAAAGTTGCTGAGGTTGATCCCGGCGCGGAGGATTCCGGTCGGTGCGAGCGCGGCGATGGCGGCCGCAGAGGGTGTCGGTTCGGTCATCCGGTCGTCAGCTTCGCTGTGCCTTCCACGTGTCGTAGTCCACCACCGGCAGCCCGGCGTCGCGCCACCCGCCGAACCCACTCTCGATGTGGGAGACGCGGGGCAGTCCCATGTCCTTCAGGGTCTTTGCGGACAAACTTGTCCGCCCACCGGAGGCTCAATAGAGGACGAACTCCCTGTCCTCTTCGAACATCGGCTTGAAGTACGGCGACGCAGGATCGATCCAGAACTCGAGCATGCCGCGCGGCGCATGCACGGCGCCGGGGATGACGCCCTCGCGCTGCAACTCCCGCACGTCGCGAATGTCGATGAGCTGCGCCCCCTCCTCGTCGACCCGACGCTTCGCTTCCTCGGGCGAGTGGTTGTCGAGTTCCTTGCGGGCTTCGGCGATCAGCTCGGACACCGGCTTGATGGGCATGCGGCTCCTCCTTCGTCACCGTCGATCCTTCCACAGTGGGTCGAGTCAGGAAAACGGCCTAGCGTGCGGCCGATGGATGTGGCGACCGCGCTCGGACTGTTTGCCCTTGCGGCGATGGTCGGCACATACGGAACCGTGATCGGTGCCGGCGGTGGGTTCGTGCTGATCCCCGGCATGGTGCTGCTGTTCGGCTTTGAAGGCGTCGAGGCGGTCGGCACCGGCGCAGTGGCGCTCGCCGTGATCGGAGCCACCGGTGCCGCGGCGTACGACCGACAGGGTCTCGTGGCGCGTCCCGTCGCCGGCTGGTTCGCACTCGGCGCCGTCCCCATTGCCCTGCTGGCCGGCTGGCAACTGGCCGGTCGGGTCGATTCGGATCTGTTCATCGCGGTGCTCGGCTTCCTCTTGATCGGTCTGGCCGTCTTCGTGCTGGTCGTGCACTCGCGACGCGGTGTGGCCCCGGAGGAGCGTCCGACGCAACGAGGGCCACTGCTGGGGCTCGGTGGGGCGATCGGTCTCCTCTCCGGCATGTTCGGTGTGGGCGGGGGCCTGCTCACCGTTCCGTTCATGGCGCGAGTCCAGCGGATGGGCCCGCATCGGGCGGCGGCCACCACGGCGGCAACATCGATGACGACCGGTGCCGCCGGCTCGGTCGGCCATGCGCTCGCCGGCAACGTGCGGTGGGGGAGCGCGGCCGTGATGATCGCCGGCGCGATCGTGGGTTCGCTCACCGGTGCTCGGCTGGCCGGACGGATGAGCGAGCGGGTCGTCCTGGCGTTGCTTGCCGCTGGTCTCGTGGCCGCGGGCGTACCGCTGATCGTTCGGGCGCTCTGATCGCCGGGGTCAGGCGATCGCAGGCTCGACCCGCGTGCCGATGCGGATCTGCGTCCACGAGTAGATCAACAGCAGCAACGCCGCCGTCCCCGACATGCCGAACGAGCCCAGCGGACCGTCGGTCAGGTCGTACAGAACCGGGGCGAGAAACGCGGCGATCGCTGCGGCGAGCTGACCGGCGGAGTCCAGCAGGCCCTGCCCGATGGCCGACTCCTGAGCGCCGGTCTGGTTGACGGCGACCCGGGCGCTCGACGGAAAGACGACACTCTCGATCGTCGTCTGCGTGAACGAGAGCACGACGAAGAACACGATGGTCGTCGAGGTGCTGAGGCCGAGGACGATCGGCACGAACAGCAAGTGCGCCAGCAGCAGGACGCGGCGGGGGTTGGGGTGCGAGTCGACGAATCGTCCCGCCAGCGTCGGGACGACCAGCAGCGGTGACCCGATGAGTACGAGGATGAGCGCCACCTGCGTGTTGCCCGCTCCCAGATCGGTCAGGAGTTCGTCGACCGTGGAGTCGAACACGCCGATGTTCAGGAACACTGCAGTGTGTGATGCGACCGCTGCCCGCATGAGAGGAAGCTTGAGCAAGGGAACCATTGCCCTCGTCGTGGTGACGGTCGAGGTGGCGATCGGGGTGCGTCGTAGCCAGGTGATCGATGGCACGGCACACAACAGCAGGCCGACCGTCAGTACCAGATAGGGCGTGAGCATGCCGCCGTACTGCTCCAACCACGCCCCCAACGCCGGCCCGAGCAGGAACCCGGCCACCGCAGCCGAGATGAGGCCACCGAGCTTCTCAGCACTGCCGTCGATGCTGTCGCCGATGAGGGCCTTGCGGGCCGCGATCGCGAAGAGGCCGATGCCGAGGCTGGCCAGTCCGCGGGCCACGAAGAACTCCCAGAAACTGCTCGCCAGTCCGAGCCAGATGTTGCCGACGGCGGCCGCGACGAAGGCGCCGACCGCCAGCTCGGTGACGCGTCCTCGATCGCCGAGCGGGCTGAGCCCGAGTGCGACCACCAGGGCGACGAGGAAGCTCATCGCCGAGATCGCACCGATGCCGAGCGGCGAGATCCCGAAGTCGCTCTCGATGTCCTCGAGGAAGACGAAGGTGACGCCGGCGCTCGCCACGAAGAGGCCGTAGGCGAGGTAGGCGAAGCGGTACATCGGAGCAGCCTACGGCTCGCCCCGATGCTGCGGCGCGGGCGTCAGCCGGCACTCCCGTCGGCCATCACTCCGGCGTTCGGGTCCCACTCGTATTCGATCTGCCGTGCGGTGGCGATGGCGAGCTCGCGATCGGCGAGACGCTCGACCATGTGCAGGGACATGGCGATTCCGCTGCTCAGGCCGCCTGCGGTGACGACGTCGCCCGTGTCGACCCAACGGACCAGCGCCCGTCCATCGTCCGACCCACTTCGAGCTGCAAGGTCGTCGACGTCTTCGAAGTGGGTGGTCCAGGGGCGACCGTCGAGGATGCCCTGATCAGCGAGCAGGAACGCCCCCGTGCAGACCGAGGTGGCGACGGTCGAGCGCTCGACCAGCGTGGCGACGGCCGAGCGAACCGATTCGAGCGCGCAGACCGTTTCGATGGCGATGGCGCCGGGAATCACGATCACGTCGGCCTGGTCGATGTCGTGGACCGAACGCTGCGGGATCAGCCCCATCCCGCCATAGGAGGTCACCGGTTCGCCGTCGGGGGAGGCGACGATCACCTCGAAGATCGACTCGCCGCTCGTCCGGTTCTGGATGCAATCGGCAGTCAGGAACACCTCGTACGGTCCGCCGACGTCGAGCAGGTCGACTTCTTCGAACACGAGAATGACGATTCGGTTCATGCTGGCCTCCGGTAGTTGGCTGCGGATTCGCTCGGTGGAAGGTCGTGGCGCATGTCGTCGGCCGTGATCGGCTCACCGAAGGTGGTGTGAACCGGAAGCAGGCCGGCCCACACGGCGGCGTCCATGTCCTCTTCGTCGTCGACGGGTGGGCCGTTGCGAATCTTGGCGGAGGCTTCGGTGATGGGAAGGCGCAATGTGAGCGTCGCTCGAACCTCTTTGGTGGTGTTCGGGCGGACCTCGTTCATTCGACCCGGGATCAGGGCGTCGACGAGTGTGTTGAGCGCGGCGTCCGCCTCGGCATCGTCGGTGATCTGCTCGGGGACGCCAAAGATGACGACCGAGCGGTAGTTGGCCGAGTGATGGAACGCGCTGCGGGCCATGACGAGGCTGTCGATGAGGGTGATGGTCACGCAGATTTCGCTGTTGCGGGCCGTCCGCAGCAGCCGGCTGGCCGCGGAGCCGTGGAGCAGGAGGTCGTTGCCGTCCCGTCCGTGGAAGGTGGGAATCACGACCGGGCGGCCGCCTTCATCGACGATCCCGACGTGACAGATCATGGCTTCGTCGATGATGGCGTTCAGCGTGTCCCGGTCGAAGTGGCCACGCTCGGGGATGCGCTTGAGCGTGGTGCGATCCGTGACGGCAAGTTCGTCTTCATCAGCCATGTCATGCTCCTCAATCAAATGTATTGCTACAAACAGGGGATTGTATTACTATGAAGTGACGGTAGCAGATGATGGCGTGATGGCAAGCGGCACCCGGGAGGAGACCGATGGCAAAGGCCGATCAGCTCGTGGCAGAGATCGAACAACAGATCCGAACGGGCCAGCTGGCCCCCGGCGATCGCCTTCCGCCGGTGCGTGAGTTCGCTGCCGATCGGGGCCTTGCCCCCAACACCGCGGCCGCGGTGTACAAGGCGCTGGCCACCCGCGGCCTCGTGCAGGGCGAAGGGCGAAGGGGCACGTTCGTGGCGTCCAAGCCGGCCGTTCGCGTCCACATCGACGAACCGATCCCCGACGACCTGGTCAACGTCGCCAACGGGAACCCGGACCCGGCGTTGCTGCCCGATCTGTCCGCAGCGCTCACCCAAGTGCCGGCGGAGCCGCTGCTCTACGGTCGGGAACAGATCGTTCCGGCGCTCGCCGACCTCTTCCGCGCGGATTTCGAGGCAGACGAGATCGATGCCACCGAGCTTGCCGTCGTCGCCGGAGCACTCGATGGCATCGAACGCGTGCTGGCTGCGCACCTCCGGCCCGGCGACTCGGTCGGCATCGAGGACCCCGGCTACTCGTCAGTGACCGAGCTCGTGACCGCCATGGGGTACCGGCCCGTCCCGCTGCGGGTCGACGCGCAAGGACCGGATCCCGCAGCCCTCGACGCGGCAATCGCTGCCGGCATCAGCGCCGTCGTGATCACACCGCGGGCCCAGAACCCGATCGGGGCGACGATCGACGCTGACCGCGCCGCAGTCCTGCGGGGCATCTTCACGACGCACCCACATGTGTTGGTGATCGAGGACGACCATGCCGGGCCGGTGTCCGGAACACCACACCACTCCACCATTCCTTCGGGAGCCCCGAACTGGTCGGTGGTGCGCAGCGTCGCAAAGTCGCTTGGCCCCGACCTTCGTGTGTCGGCCCTCGTCGGGGACGCGACCACGGTCGGCCGGGTGCGAGGGCGTCAGTCCGTGGGAACGGGATGGGTGAGTCACATCCTCCAGCACGCGGTCGTGGCGATGCTGCGTGCCCCCGGCCATCGCAAATTGGTTGACCACGCAGCCGCCACCTACGCGGCGAGGCGCTCCGCGTTCGTGGACCGTCTGAAGGTCGGCGGCGTCGATGTCGAGTCATCCTCGGGCCTGAACGTGTGGATCCCGGTGACGGACGAAGCCGCCGTGGTTGCCGGAATGGAGCGTCGGGGCTTCGCGATCCGTCCGGGTGTCCGCTATCGACTCGACGCTCCGCCCGGCGTACGGGTGACGATTGCGGCAACCGACGCATCGGTGCTCGAAGACGTGGCTGACGCACTGGTCGACATCCTCCGCCCCAGCATCCAGCGCCGCAACGTCTGACAGGTGCCTGGCACCTAAGGGTGTGTTAGGTGCCAGGCACCTGAGCGTTGCTGAGGGCCAGAACCGAGAAGATCTCGAAGAGCATCTGCGCTCCCGTCTGGGCCGTGTTGGTCGTGCTGTCGTACTGCGGTGCCACCTCCACAACATCGCCGCCGATCAGGTTGCATCCCGCCGCGGCCCGGATGATCTCCGCCGCCTCGCGGGTCTGCAGGCCACCAACCTCGGGAGTGCCGGTCCCCGGCGCGAACACCGGGTCCAGCCCATCGACATCGAAGGTCACGTAGGTCGGGCCGTCACCGACAACCTCGAGCATCCGATCGATCGTGCGTTGCAGGCCACCGGCCAGCACCTCCTCGGCGTGGATGACGGTCATGCCGCTCACATAGCTGAACTCCCACAGGAACTCGGCGGCACCGCGAATGCCGATCTGCACGCAGCGGTCCGGATCCAGCACGCCGTCCAAGACCGCCTGACGGAACGGTCCGCCGTGCTGGAACTTCGAGCCCTCCAGCGGGGGAGCGGTGTCGCAATGGGCATCGATGTGGATCATGCCCATCGGCTCGTCGCGGCCGATCGCCGCCATGATCGACTGGGTGATCGAGTGGTCGCCGCCGACCGACAGCGGGATCACGCCAGCATCCCGAACCATGTCGTAATACGCACGAATGTCCTCGTGGCACGACTCGAGGCTGTAGCGACTCCGCATCGGCACATCGCCGACATCGGCGGCCTTCACAAGCCCTTGCGGAACCACATTGTGTGTGTGGTGATACGGGCCGACGCGCTCGATCGTCCGAAGGGCCCGAGGGCCGAACCGTGCGCCCGGGCGGTTCGTCACACCCAGATCCATGGGAACGCCGATCAACGCAACATCGAGCTCAGCGAACTCCGGAGCATCCGGGGCGGCATCCACATACGGCAGGTCCAGGAACGTGGACACCCCCTCCCACGGCTTCTTCCTGCTGCCACCTTCGAACAGCGTGTTGTACGCCTCGACGAAGTGCGGCGTCTCCATCTCGTCGGGTGTCCCTTCGCCAAACCGGGCCCGGAGGGCCTCCAGCTTCTTCTGGTCCATCGTCATCTCCCGGAAGTCGGCAACGTCGGCATCGTAGCCACCGCGGTCGAGCGCGGCCGGAGCGGGCACGCGCTCCGGTGGCGGGTCTGAACGGAAGCCGGTGGCCGGTCGGTAGCGTGCGGCGATGAACCACAGCGCGGCCGCCGAGCCGTCCGACACCCAGATCAACCCGTTGGGCGTCGGCGCTGCCGCCATCGCCGTCTCCGCCTGGGGGTTGTCCGGCGTCATCGCGAAGGACATCGACATGGGCGGTCTCGCCATCGGTGCGTACCGGTTCACGCTCTACGGAATCGTGCTGGCCGTCTTCATGGCCATGCGCGGAACGCCGATCACCGTGCGGGTGCTCCGCGAGTCCTTCTGGGGAGGGTTGGCGCTCGGCGCCGACGTCGCGTTCTTTTTCTCTGCGATCAAGTTGACCTCGGTCGCCAACGCCACCGTCATCGGCGCACTCCAGCCCATCGTCGTCTCGATTGTCGCCGCCCGCTTCTTCGGTGAGCGCATCGTTCGTCGAGATGCGCTGCTCGGCCTGGTCGCCATCGCCGGCGTTGCCGCCGTCGTCCTGTCCGGGGCAGAGGAGGCCGGCCGAGACCTCGTCGGCGACCTCCTGTCGATCGGCGCGCTGCTGTCCTGGTCCGCCTACTTCGTGTTCGCGAAGCGAGCGAAGGAGCGGGTGTCGTCGCAGGAGTACACGATCGGGGCTGCGCTCTGGACCGGGGCCGTCAACTTCCCCCTCGCGCTGGCCTTCGGCCAGGACCTGTCGTGGCCGGACTCCCGTAGCTGGCTTTGGCTCGTCATTCTCGCCTTCGGTGCCGGTCTCCTCGGACACTCGATG
>CALBVR010000329.1 GCA_937969565.1 uncultured Acidimicrobiales bacterium
TGTTGCTCCAGCCTTCGAACGCGCCGCCACATCGGCCGAGTCCATTCCCCACGACGCCCCGTTCGCCGGAGTGCCGACCTTCGTGAAGGATCTCATCGATGTGGAAGGGCTGGTTCGCAGCGAAGGATCGCGGCTCCGCGCTGCGGCAGTCAGCGAAGCATCACCCGAGTACGTCATCGCGATGGAGCGTTCCGGACTGGCGATCGCCGGGAAGACCAACACTCCCGAATTCGCCTCGCTTCCCGTCACCGACAACGAACTCTTCGGCGCAACACGAAACCCGTGGAACCTCGACTACTCGCCTGGCGGCTCCAGCGGAGGAGCCGCCGTCGCCGTTGCTGCCGGATACACCCCCATCGCGCACGGAACAGATGGCGGCGGCTCGAACCGGATACCGGCATCCGCGTGCGGGGTCTTCGGCATGAAAGCCAGCCGGCACCGACTCCTCAGCGGAGAACTCGACGGCTCACATCCCGTTTTCAAAACCCACCAGGCCATCAGCCGGACGGTCCGAGACAGCGCCACACTGTTCGCCGCCACCGAAGCCACGGCTGGTGGACCGTTCGAGCCGATCGGACTCGTGACGGAACCGCTCGACCGGCCGTTGCGCGTTGCCGTCACCCGAACCGATCTGCTCGGAACTTCGCCAGAGCCTGCGGCGGCCGCCGCACTCGACGATGCAGTCTCGCTCATGGAGGCGATGGGTCATCATGTCACCGAGGTTGATGTGCCCGTCGACGGCGACCGATTCTTCGACGCCTACCGCAAGCTCTTCCTTTCGCGAACGGTCGGACTGCTCGAGATGATCGAGGCGCAGGCCGGTGTTCCCATCGAGCAGACCGGCCTGCTGTCGCCGCACACGATCGGACTGATGCGTCAGGGCGACCATCTTCCGGCCGACGCACTCGCACAGGGCGAGGCCCACCTGCAGACGATCACCAACGACGTCAGCGCCTTCTTTGCCACCACCGACATTTGGCTGTCCCTCGTGCACCCATTCGCAGCGATCGCCGCCGACGAGTTCGATCTGTCTGCACCCTTTGAAGCCGGACACAGCGAGCGCTACCTGAGCAACGCGCCGATCGCGAACATGGTGGGTTCGCCGTCGATGTCGGTTCCGCTGTGGTGGGACAGCCCAACCGGGGTCCCCATCGGGACGATGTTCACCGCGGCACCCGGCGCCGATCGACTCCTCTACGAACTCGCCTATGCCCTCGAAGCGGCCCGACCGTGGGCCGACCGATGGGCACCTCATTCGGCCCGCCACTCCTGAACGACAGGGAACACCATGTCTGAACAACCCGCCGACGTCCTCGCCCGATACCGTGCCCGCCTCGCGAAAATCGAGGCAGCCAACGACCTGCCCGAGAACTTCCTGGCACTCCTCGACCACGCCGTGAGCCGACCGGGGGACACGGCCACCATCAACTTCTTCGACCAGGGCGTGGCGCTCACGGCCGAAGAGTTTCGGTCCGAAGTGCTCCGATTCGCCGACGGACTGCAGCGTCTCGGCATCGGCCCCCGCACCCACGTGGCCGTGATGATGCCCAACCGCATCGAGTTCCCGATCACGTGGATGGCGCTCGGCGTGCTCGGCGCCGTCATGGTGCCCGTCAACCCGGCCAGCACCGGCGCCGAACTCGACCACATCCTCTGTGACACCGCCGCCACCCACGTCGTCGTCCAACGCGATCTCGAAGACCGCGCCCGCCTGGCCAAGCAATGGATGCAGACGCACACGCCGACCTTCATCCCCGTGGACGATGGACTGCTGACGGCCGACTCGACTGCGGTGCCGACCGGCTCCTGGGAAGCGCTCCGCTCCGCAGGGCAACCAACCTTCCGGCCCGACCACGAGCCCTCGGCGAACGACGTCGTCAACATCCAGTACACGTCCGGCAGCACCGGACTGCCGAAGGGGTGTCTGCTGCCCCAACGATTCTGGATCGTCATGGGTGCCGGCCGAGCCCAGTCTTCACTCGTCGACCTGCGCAGCATCCTGTGTGCCCATCCGTTCTTCTACATGGACCCGCAATGGCACCTCACGCTGGCGCTCTACAGCGGCGCCGACCTCCACCAAGCTGAAACCCTTTCGGCGTCGAAATTCGTCGATCGGGTCCGGGCACACGATGCCGAGTTCTCGTTGTTTCCCCGGCCCCTCGTCGGACAGAGCGGAAGCCCCGACGAAGCCGGAACGACGCTCAAACTCGTCTCGGCGGTCGGCGCCGGACGAGACGCCGTCCGCGACATACGCAGTCGGTTCGGCTGCGTGGCGAACAACGCCTTCGGCATGACCGAAATCGGCGTCGGCCTCACCATCCCCGAAGATCTCCACGACCCCGACGCCGATGGCAGCTGCGGAGTGCCAGCACTCTTCCGCGAAATGCGCATCGTTGCCGATGGTGTCGACGTGGCCCCCGGCGAACCCGGCGAACTCTGGGTGCGCGGCGACGGCATCCTGCTCGGCTACCACAACCGGCCCGAAGCCAACGCAGAGAGCTTCGTCGACGGGTGGTTCCGCACCGGCGATCTCGCCCGCGTCGACGAGAAGGGTTACCACTGGATCGTCGGCCGACTGAAGGACATGATCCGCCGCTCCAGCCAGAACATCTCCGCCCTCGAGGTCGAACAAGTCGTCACGTCCACCGCCGGTGTGCAGCTGGCTGCGGCCGTCGCCGTGCCAGACGACTACCGGGGCGAGGAAGTGAAGGTCTACGTCAAACTCGAAGCGGGCGAAGACCCCACAACCGTCCCACCCGCAGCCATCATCGAGAACTGCGAGCTCGCGCTCTCGACCTACAAGATCCCCCGCTTCATTCAGTACGTGAACGACTTCCCGTTCACCGCATCCTCCAAGATCGACAAACCGGCGTTGGTGCGCGACGTTGAAGATCTGCGCGACGGTGCATGGGACAGAGAGGCAGCAACATGACGGTGCACGACGAAATCGACGGCGCTGTCCTTCGGCTCACCCTGGACAACGGCAAACACAACCTGCTCACCGGCGACATGTACCGCCAGTTGTGCGAACTGCTCACCCGGTTCATGAACGACGACAGTCTCAAGGTCGCCGTGCTCGCCGGCACCGCCGGCCACAGCTTCTGTGCCGGCGACGACCTCCGCGCCCGCCCT
>CALBVR010000330.1 GCA_937969565.1 uncultured Acidimicrobiales bacterium
ATCTGGACACGCTCGTCCCCCTGATCGTCGCCGCAGATGTCGTGGTCGGCGATGTGCGAAGCGGCGGGATCACCGAGGCGCTGCTCGGCGACCGTCCGGTTGTCGGGCTTTCCGCAGACGGGCCGGTCGATGCGCAAGGTCTGCTCTCTGGGATTGAGGCGGCGGTCGTCCTGTGCGATGAACCGCAGGAGCTGCGAACCGCACTGCGGTCGGCCATGTGCCCGGACCGCGCCGTCGAACGGGGACGGTGGGCGCAGTGGTGCTTCGGCCCGGCGGGCGGCGACGACGACGCTCGTGCGGCCGACGCGATCATCAGACGGATCGATGAGGTCCGTCGCTCGATCAACACGGGGCCCCGACTGATCGATCTGAATCGCTGGCTGGCCGACGCTGCCGACGAAGACTCGCCAGAGTTCCGTGCCTCCGTCGTGAGTGAGGCATGGCCGACATGGTCCGGCGACCCTCGGCTGCACGGTCTGCTCGCCCAGGTGACCGCGGAAGCGGAGATTCCGGTGCTGGAAGCATGCTCCCGTTTCGTTCGGCTGACCGGCGACCTCGATCGCTGTCCGCTTCGGGCTCGCTGGTCGGACGAGTCGATCGACGTCGATGAACGACTGGCGGCGGCAGCGGTTGCGGCAGTGACCTTCGCTGATGACGGCGCAGCTTCTGCGTTCATCGAGCTTGCCTCCGAGGCGGACCCGATCCACTATGACCGCTGCCTCGTCGCCATCCTCTCGTACGAGCCGTCGCTCCTGCCGGCCTTCACGGCGAACGCAGCATCGACCCGTGATCGACGCGACCAGCTCGCCATCTCGCTACGCGACATTGGCGCTGAACGAGACGAGATCGACCTTCTTCTCGCTGCCTGAGCCTTCAGGCGGAGACGCCGAACGTGCCTCCGGCGGCCCGAAATTGTGCCGGCGTACTGTTCGTCAACCGGGCGAATCGGCGGGTGAAATCGGGCTGATCGTAGAACCCGCACATCGTCGCGATCGTCGCGATGGGCGTGTCGGTTTCCGTCAGGAGCCGTGCCGCCGCCTCCACCCGAACCCGGAGGATGTGCTGCGTCGCCGTGATGCCGAGCACCTTCCGGAAACGGCGCTCCAGCTGTGCCTCGGAGCAGTCGGCGATCGCCGCGAGTTCACCGACACGGATCTGTTGCGCCATGTTCGTCTTCACGTGGTCGACGACGTCCTGCAGCCGTTCGAGTTCAACGTGCTCATCGGAGTGGGCGTGCAGGTCCCGGCTCACCGACACCAGGCCGACGAGCTCCCGAGGGTCGTCACCGCTGACTGGGAGCTTCGTGGTCAGGTACCACCCGAGCTGGCCGTTGGGCCGCTTGATGATCTCGAGCTGATCGTGCATCGGAACGCCGGTTGCGTAGACCTCGCGATCCTGCTCCTCATACCGTTCTGCCAACTCTGCCCGGAAGTGGTCGCGGGCGGTGGTGCCGATGACGTCCCGCTTCGACTTCTTTCCGGTCCGACGCACGAACGCGGAATTCGCCTCGAGGTACCGGCCGTCGAGATCCTTTGCGCAGAAGATGACGTTTACCAGCGATTCCATGAGGCCCAACAGCTCCCGCTGGCACGGAAACAGGCCCCCATCGACAGGGTTGTCTGACGCGGCGTTCATCGTGGGCGGATCGTACAAGACGGCTCGTTCGCGATCCCGGACGATGGGGAGATGATGGAAACCAGCATCCCCGCCGTCGATGCCGAGGCGGCCGTGCAGCTCGTCGCCGAGTGGCTGCAGCGGGCCGACGAACTCGAGACCGCTGCTGACCGGGCGACGCTCGAACAACTCGAGGGCGTCGTGACCGACGAAGCCTCCACCCGTTTCGTCATGGCGTTCGTCGATCGGGTGGTGCGCCCTGATGATCATCGGGTGGCTGCCGCGCAGTTGGCCGCGGTGGTCAGCGGTGGCCCGCTGCCGGGGTTCTTGAATGCCGCCGACCGTCTGTTGCTCCGCGCGGGTGCGCGCATCGGACCCATCCTGCCCTCGCTCGTCATGCCATTGGCACGACGGCGGATGCGATCGATCGTCGGGCACCTCGTGGCTCCGGCCGAAGCGACGAAGCTGGCCGAACATCTCGCGGCCCAACGAAGCGGCGGGTGGGCGCTCAACGTCAACCTGCTCGGCGAGGCCGTACTCGGCGAACGGGAGGCGGCTCGCAGGCTCGACGAACTCCTCGACCTGCTCGGACAACCCGACGTCGACTACGTCTCGGCGAAGATCTCGGCGGTCGCTTCCCAACTCAACCATTGGGCCCACGACGACAGTCTCCGTCGAGTGACCGAACGTCTCGCCCAGCTCATGGACCGCGCCGCAACCGTCAATCCTCCGACGTTCGTCAACGTGGACATGGAGGAATACCACGACCTCGAACTGACCCTGCAGGCGTTCATGGACGTGCTGGGTGAGCGAGGACGCCACGGGATGGATGCGGGCATCGTCCTCCAGGCGTATCTCCCCGATGCTCTGCCGGCGTTGCAACGGCTGGCCGAGTGGGCGAACGCCCGTCATGCCGCCGGCGGCGGTGTGATCAAGGTTCGGCTGGTGAAGGGCGCGAACCTCGCCATGGAACGGGTCGACGCCGCCATGCACGGCTGGGAACAGGCCCCCTTCGAGCACAAGGTCGAGGCCGACGCCAACTACAAGCGGTGCGTCGACTGGCTGTTGCACCCCGACCGCATGGCCGGGCTGCGACTCGGTCTCGCCTCGCACAATCTGTTCGACGTCGCCTGGACCCACTTGCTCGCAGACGCTCGTGGGGTCCGGGACCGGGTGCAGTTCGAGATGCTGCAAGGTATGGCGCCCGCGCAGGCAGCCACCGTTGCCGAAGCGGGAGCCGACCATGGGCCCGTGTTGCTGTACACGCCCGCGGTGCGATCCGAGGACTTCGACGTGGCGATCAGCTACCTCTTCCGTCGACTGGAGGAGAACGCGTCGGACGACAACTTCCTTCGGCACCTCTTCGACCTCGAGCCCACTGGGGCGGTGTTCGCGGAACAGGCCAATGTGTTCCGGACCTCCCTTGCCGTCATGAACGGATTGGCCGTGGGGCGTCGCCGATCCCAGAACCGACTGGCGCCACCGATCGCTGCGTATGCAGCGGGCGAAGCTTTCAGGAACGAACCGGAAACGGATCCGACGGGTCCCGAGAACCAGCGGTGGATCGAGTCGGTCCTTTCGCTCGAAGGCAGCTCGGTGGAGACGCCGATCACCACGACCATCGCCGGCATCGACACCGTGCTCGAACGGGCTCGCAGCGGAGCGGAACGCTGGCAACAAGTGGCAGCGCCCGAGCGGCAGCGGACGCTGCATCGTGTTGCTGACGAACTCGCCCTCCGGCGTGGCGAGCTGATCGCCACGATGTTGCACGAAGGACGCAAGACGTTCGCCGAGGCGGACGGCGAAGTGGCGGAGGCCATCGACTTCGCCCGCTACTACGGCGACCGTGCCGTCGAGCTGGTGGAACCCGGCCGCACCTTCGCCCCATTCGGAGTGGTCGGCGTGATCCCACCGTGGAACTTCCCGGTGGCCATTCCAGCCGGCGGCGTCACCGCTTCGCTTGCGGCCGGAAACTCGGTGATCTTCAAGCCTCCGCCCGAGACACCACGGTGCGCCGAGATCGTCGCCGAGGCGTGCCACGCCGCCGGGGTCCCCTCCGACGTGCTCCAGTTCGTGCGGACCCCGGACGATGCGGTCGGTCAGCGGCTCGTCACCTCCGCCGACGCGGTGATTCTCACCGGGTCCACGGAGACGGCCGATCTCTTCCGCTCGTGGAAGCCGGATCTTCGGCTGTTCGCCGAGACATCGGGCAAGAACGCGCTGATCATCACGCCGAACGCCGACCTCGATCTGGCCGTTGCCGATCTCGTGCAGTCCGCGTTCGGACACAGCGGGCAGAAGTGCTCGGCTGCGAGCCTCGCGATTCTCGTTGGCGACGTCGGGCAATCGGAGCGGTTCCAGCGGCAGCTGGTCGACGCGGTCGAGAGCATCGAACTGGGGGCGTCGTCGTCGATCGAAACGACGATGGGACCACTGATCGGCCCGGCCAACGAGCGGTTGGCGCATGCGTTCGACCGTCTGGAGGGAGGGGAGCGGTGGCTGGTCGAGCCACGCCACATCGAGGGCGATCTGTGGAGCCCGGGGGTCCGGACTGGGGTGCAACCCGGATCCTGGTTCCATCGCACGGAGTGCTTCGGCCCCGTGTTGGGCCTGATGCATGTTCCGGATCTCGAGTCGGCGATCTCGCTGGCCAACTCGAGCGACTTCGGTCTCACGGGCGGGATCCACACGCTCGACCCGTCTGAGGTCGACCGCTGGCTCGATGCGGTCGAGGTGGGCAACGCCTACGTCAACCGGCCGATCACTGGCGCAATCGTGCAACGCCAGCCGTTCGGAG
>CALBVR010000331.1 GCA_937969565.1 uncultured Acidimicrobiales bacterium
CGGAGGCGTACGACATCAGAATCGCTCCGGACCTCGACGCACACACCTTCACCGGCACCGTCGACGTCACCGCGAACGTGATGGAACCGACAGACGTGCTCGTCTGCAACTCGCTCGACCTCGCGCTCACCGACGTCACCATCGACGGCCTGGTCGCCGAGTGGACGCTCGACGAGGAGAACGAACAGCTCCGAGTGCAGCTCGGCGCCGAACGTGCAGCTGGGCCGATCCGGTTCTCCGCGTCGTTCACCGGTGAGCTCAACGACGCACTGAAGGGCTTCTATCGATCCACCTTCACCGACGACGACGGCGTCGAGCACACGATCGCGACCACACAGTTCCAATCCACCGACGCCCGCCGAGCGTTCCCCTGCTGGGACGAGCCGGACATGAAGGCCACCTTCGCGGTCACCCTCGTGGTCGATCCGAAGTTCACGGCGGTCAGCAACGGCGCCGAGGTCGCTCGCATCGAGGAAGACGGAGGCCTCGTCGCCGTCAGCTTCGCTCCGACGATGGTGATGTCCACCTACCTGGTCGCGTTCGTCGTCGGCCCGCTCGAGATCTCCGAGCCCGCGTTTGCCGGCGAGACACCGATCCGCATCGTGCATCGTCCGGGGCAGGGCCACCTCACCGGGTTCGCACTCGACGTTGCCGTCGCCGCCCTCAACTACTTCGAGGACTACTACGGAATCCCCTACCCGACCGACAAGCTCGACATGATCGCGCTGCCGGACTTCGCGATGGGCGCCATGGAGAACCTCGGCTGCGTCACGTACCGGGAGATCCTGCTGCTCGTCGACCCGGACACCGCCACCCAGCCGGAGCTCCAGAACGTCGCCGACGTCATCAATCACGAGCTCGCCCACATGTGGTTCGGCGATCTCGTCACCATGGGCTGGTGGAACGGCATCTGGTTGAACGAGGCATTTGCCACCTTCATGGAGATGAAGGCCACCGACAGCTTCGCTCCGGACTGGCAGCGCTGGACCTCGTTCGGCATCAGCCGTTCGGCCGCGTTCGACATCGACAGCCTCGTCTCGACCCGTCCGATCGAATTCCCCGTCATCTCCCCCGCCGATGCCGAGGGCATGTTCGACCTCCTCACCTATGAGAAGGGCGCGGCCGTCGTCCGCATGCTCGAGCAGTGGCTCGGCGAGACCACGTTCCGCGACGGGATCCGGCACTACCTGCAGACCCACGCCTACGGGAACACCGAAACGCACGACCTGTGGGATGCCCTCGAACACGTCGCCGGCCGCCCCGTCACCGCCGCCATGGAGACCTGGATCTTCCAGGGCGGCTACCCGATGCTCGAGGTCGACGGCGAGCACGTGCACCAGTGTCGCTTCACCTACTCGGGCGAGGGCGAAGACGCCACGTGGTCCGTACCGGTCCAGGTCCGCTCCGAGCGCGGCGACGTGCAGGTCCTCGAACTGACCGAACCGTCTGCACCGCTCCCGCTCCCGCTCGCCGACATCGCCAGCTTCAACCACGACGGACACGGGTTCTATCGGGTGAAGCTCCCGACCGACCGTCTGGCCGCGCTCGGCGAGACGGGCACCGGCCACCTCGGTGCCGTCGAGCGCTTCGGGCTCGTCGACGACACGTGGACCTTCACGCTTGGCGGCCAAGCCACGCTGGCCGAGTTCTTCTCGCTCCTCGACGGCTACCGCAGTGAGCGCGACATCAGCGTCTGGCAGAGAATCCTCGGCGCCGTCGGCTTCGTGCACCACGTGGCCGACGACGACCAGCTGCAGGGCATCGCTGCGACCCTCACCGCACTCACCGCCGACGCGCGCCACGCACTCGGAGCAGACCCGGGCGAGGCGGACGACGGTCGAACCCGGCAGCTGCGCGGCGCATTGCTTAAGGCGATGGGCACCGTGGTCGACGACCCGGCCGCCATCGAACGAGCCGAAGCCATCCATGCGATGGACTCGCCAGACAGCGAACTGCTCGCCGCGTCGGTGGCGATCCTCGCCGCCCACGGCGATGCCTCCCGATTCCAGGAGTTCCGCGCCCGATTCGAGAACGCCGCGAGCCCGCAGGAAGAGATCCGCTACCTGTACTCCCTCTCCGGCTTCCGAGGCGCAGAACAGATCGGCGAACTGCTCGACATGGCGCTCGGCGGCGACATCCGTTCCCAGAACGCGCCGTTCGTGCTTGCGCAGGCGATGATGCACCGCACGCACGGGCCGATGGTCTGGAATCGTGTCGCCTCGAACTGGGACACGGTCAACGAGACGTTCCCGGCGAACTCGATCGTCCGGTTGCTGACCGGCGTGCGCTGGCTCACCGACGCCACCACGTCGGCCGCCGTCGCCGCATTCTTCGACGGCCGCCCCCTCCCCCAGGGCCAGAAGCAGCTGGACCAGCATCTCGAGCGACTCGCCGTCAACGCGTCGTTCCAGCAGCGGGCCGCGGAAGAACTTCCGGGAGTGCTCGGCACGCCGTGACGCCCAAGTCGACCAGATCGCCCTTCAGTCGACTCCGGGACCTCGAGGTCTTCGGCGTCGACTCCCGCTCGGCCCAACTCACGTTTCGCAACGTCGAGCCGGGCGCGACCCTGCACGTCTCCGGCCGGGAGCTGACGCTCGACCATCCGGCCGGCGCGATCACGGTCGACAGGCTGGAGGCCAACACGGACCATTCGGTCGAACTGCGATCCGGCACCGACACCACGACGACGTCCTTCCGGACCCGACCGGATCCAGGTCCTGTCCGTTCCCGCTTCGCCACGATCTCCGACGTCCACCTGGGCCTCGACGGATTCGGCATCGGCAAACGCATCAAATCCAAGACCGACCCGCCGCATCCCCTGCCCTGCGCGATCGCCGCAGTGCACGAAGCACAGGAGTGGGGCGCCGAAATGCTCCTCATCAAAGGCGACCTCACCGAGTCTGGGTGGGTCGAGGAGTGGGAACTCGCCCGCAAGCTCTTCGCGGCCATCGACATTCCGTTCCGCATCACCGGCGGCAACCACGACGGCTTCGAACGGGCCGAGGTCGAACCCGTCGAGGGCATGGCCATCGCCGGCGCCGACTACGCACCAGTGCAAACCGTCGACCTCGACGGCATCCGCCTGATCCTGGCCGAAACCTCCCTTCGACGGAAGGGCAACGGCCGGCTGTCACCAGTCGCCGACGAGTTGGTCGCAGCCGCGTCCGTCGACACGCCCGTCTTCATCGGGATGCACCACAACCTCCAACAGTTCCGGTTCCCCTGGTTCTGGCCCCCCGGCATCAGCTCCACCGACTCCGCACCCGTGCTGGACCGGCTGCGGGACGCGAACCCGAACATCTTCATGAGCTCCGGGCACACCCACCGCAACGCCCGCCTCGACTTCGACGAGATCGTGTTCACCGAGGTCGCCTCCACCAGCGACCACCCCGGCGTATGGGCGGGCTACGAGGTCACGGACACGGTCGTCCGTCAGACCGTCCGCCGGATCGCCGATCCCACCGTCATCGAGTGGAGTGAGAAGGCAGCGGCCGCCGTCGGCGGAGTCTGGCCACGCTGGTCGCAGGGCCGGCTCGAAGACCGTTCGGTCGACCTGCCGCTTCGGGTCAACTGAACCCCACCACCATTTCGGCCCCTGCCGAATCGTCCGTGGCTACTGTGCGGTCATGAACCTCGACTTCACTGCGAACGAACTCCGCGTCCTCGGTTGCCTCATCGAGAAGGAACTCACCACGCCGGATCAGTATCCGCTGAGCACCAACGCGCTGATCAATGCGTGCAATCAGAAGACCAGTCGGGACCCAGTCATGGACCTCAGCGAGCGAGACGTCGATGCCGCGGTCCTCGCGCTGCGCGAGCGAGGGCTCGCCCGAAGCACGAGGCCGAGCGGATCGAGAGCATGGAAGCACCGCCACGTCCTCACCGAAGTGCTCCCGCTCGACGCCGGCTCGATCGCCGTGCTCGCGGTGTTGATGCTCCGCGGGGCCCAGGCACCCGGCGAGCTCAAGACGCGCACCGACCGCATGCACGGCTTCGAGGACCTCGAGCAGGTGGAGGGCGTTCTCCAGGCGCTCGCCGGCCGACCCGAGCCGCTCGTCCGCAACATCGGCCGGGAGTCCGGGCAGAGCCAGGACCGGTGGGAACACCTGCTCTCCAGCGATCAGCCTGCCGTGCGCCCGGCGCTCGCCATCGAGTTCCACGAACTCCACGAGCGGGGCATCTTCACCATGCCGAATCCGTGGGACGCGGGCTCCGCGCTCCTGCTCCAGGATCTCGGCTTCCCCGCGCTCGCAACCACCAGCAGCGGGCACGGCCGATCCATCGGCAAGGACGATCAGGAGGTCACACGCGACGAGCTGGTCGCGCATGTGGCCGACCTCACCCGCCATCTACGGGTCCCGCTCAACGTCGACAGCGAACGGCTCTTTCCCGAAGCATCCGGCGGCATCGCAGAGACGGTCCGGTTGCTTGCAGAAGCCGGTGCCAGCGGATGCTCCATCGAAGACTGGAACCCGGCCACCAACCGAATCGACGGCATCGCAGCGGCTGCGGACGCCGTCGCCGAGGCGAGCGAGGCCTGTGCCGCCCACGGCATCGTGCTGACCGCCCGCGCCGAGAACCACCTGTATGGCATCGAGGACCTCGACGACACCCTCGCCCGACTCAACGCCTACGCCGCCCAGGGTGCCGACGTGCTCTACGCCCCCGGCCCGGCCGACGCCACCACGATCGAGCTCATCGCCACCTCGGTCGATCTGCCGGTCAACGTGCTGGCCCGCCCCAACGGGCCGAGCATCCCCGAACTCGGCGACCTCGGCGTGCGACGCGTGTCCACCGGCGGCGCCCTCCACGGTGCAGCGATGGCCGCGCTCCGAAGCGCCGCACAGGAGCTCCTCGACGCCGGGACCTCCACCTACGCCGTCCGATAGGGTGCGGGCATGGAGCCCGTGAAACTGACCGTCTGGTCCGACTTCCTTTGACCGTGGTGCTACGTCGGGGCCGTGCGTCTCCACCAGCTCGAAGAACGCGTCGGCGATCGCATTTCCATCGAATGGAAGTCGTTCCTGCTCCGAGCCGAACCCAAGACCGGCGATCGTGAGAAGTTCATCGAATACACGAAGAGCTGGCTGAACCCGGCCGCCCAGGAACCCGACGCAGAGTTCCAGGTGTGGGCGAGCGACGCATCCCAGCCCACCTCCAGCATTCCGGCACAAGTGGCCTGGCGAATCGTGCAGGACATGCAACCCGATCTTGCCGAGGCCTTCCACTGGCGTCTGCTCCGCGCCTACTTCTCCGAGAATCGAAACATCTCGGACGGTGAAGAACTCGTCGCACTCGCGGTCGAGGTCGGTGTGGACGAGAACCAATTCCGCGAAGCCGCCGCCGAACAGGGAGACAGCTGGGCGCAAGCCGTCATCGACGAACACAACTCGGCGATCCAAAACGGCGTCACGGCCGTGCCGACCGTCGTCTTCGCCGACGTGTTCCCCATCCCCGGAGCCCAACCCGTGGAGACCTACGAACGGATTCTCGAGAAGCTCGAGGCGAAGCAGGTCTGAGCCCGCTGTGACACGGCGCCAACCTTGACTAGTGTGGCCACCCGCAGGCGGCTCACTCGACAGGTTCACGTTTCGGAATGCACTTTTCCGTCCAACCACAACTGATCAGACGGGACTCAACGGTCCCGCTGCGAATGATGTTCGCGGGCTGGATCCTCGCCGTCTTTTCGGTGATCACCGTCGGTGCCGTCGCCAATCGCGCCATCGCGATCATGGGCTTCACGCTGCTCGCCGGCGGCCTCATTGCAGCCACGCTCCAGAGCACCCGAATGTGGCGCATGCTGATCGGCGCCGCCGCAGGGGCGGTTGCGGTGTGGTTGGGCTACCGGTTCGCGATCGAAGACCGCATTCTTCCCGCGGTCCGCAGCGACGATCCCCTCGACCTGCTCGACCGGGAACACCTCGGGGCCATCGGCGTCGGCCTGGGAGCGCTTTCCATCGGACTCGGTGGCCTGCTCGAGGCGATGCGAGCGCAAAGCGAACCGGGCGAATCCCCGATCGTCGTTCGCATCGTGCTCATCGCCATCGGGATGTTCATCGCCGGAGCCGTCTGCGCGTGGGCCGGCGTGTCGGCCGGCATCAGTGTCTTCGTCACTCTCGCAACGGGTTCCGCTCTGGCCGCCATGGCGTGGCTCCGCAGCGAGCGTCCCCTCGCCGACTTTCAGCCCTCGCCGTAGAAGTCCCGCCAGTATTCGGTCATCCCCTGCAACGGACGCCGGCCCGCCCACTTGTCCCGCACGTATGCGGCACTGAGCGTGAATTCGTCGGTGAAGCCGACCTCGGCGCGGTTCGTGATCTTGCCGCTTCGATCTGCGTGGGTCAGCAGGCTGCCGTCGGAGCGACTGCGCTTGTGCCAGGCCCAGTTGTCGATCACCCAGATGGTGCGGTCGGCCTCCTGCGCAGTGGCCGCCAAGTCGGTTCCGTAGCAGTGAAAGCCAGGCTGGTCGGGGTCGAACCCGATCGACCGATCTCGGGTGATGAGGATGAGTTCGTCGAGCACGTCGACTTCCATCGGGAGATCGCCGAAGGTGCGGTATCCGTGTGGGTCGGACCAGCGCCCACGACCGGTGTCACCGGCATCGATCGAGCCGCGAAGCCGTCCGGCGATGCCCGCCACCCCCCACTTCGGATCCCGCTCATCGAGGTCGGCGAGCGCGGCCAACGTTCGGTCGACCCAACCCGCCGGCAGATACACGTCGGGGTGAACAAAGAGTGCCGGCCCCTCGGACGCTGCAGTCGCTGAACCTGCGTACAGGCCGGCGATTCCGGACCCGGCGGCGTTTCCGCGGTTGTCGATGATCTCGAGCTCGATCGCGCCGGCCTTCACGTCCGGGCTCGCCAGGAGATTGTGTTCGAATTCGTCGAAGTCGACGACGACGGTGACCGCTCGTATGGGCGCGGACGGCGTCGAGGGAGGCACGGCGTGCTCGTCGCCGCCGTCGTAGACGAGCACCAGCTCTTCGGTGCCCACGTCTGTTGTTCGTTGCTTCAGGGGATGCAGGATGCGGACGCTGCGATCGCCGTCCCCAACGTCGATCTGTCGATGACGCTCCGGGCCGAAGAGATCGTTCGGAACAGGTTCGCCACGTGCGACGAGGCGGGCCAGTGTTGGTGCGACATCCTCCAATGCCCGGACCCATCGGACTCGACCGGGTGCCTCCAACAGTTCGGCGGGAGCATGGACCCGGAGGTCGATCCGCAGCGCCGCGTCGTGCAGCGGACCGGGTGCCTCGGATTCCGGCAGGCCCACCACCGCCACCACGAGGTTCTCCACCGGCAGAAGGTCGAGCACCTCCGGCTCGTCGTCGATCAGCAGCCAGGGTTCCACCGGTCGACGTTTGCGAACTCGTCCGAGCCGGCGACCGCCGCCGATTCCGAGGTCGGCCCGGGTGCTCGGCCGATGGCCGGGCAGTGCGTCGGTCAGCGACGCTCGGAGCGCGTCAGCCATCGATGTCGCACCGCCGACGGACCCATACGCAAGGTCGAAGCGGGTCCAGCCCGGACCGGTCGTCCGAGACGGATCGATGCGGGTCCGCCCCGTGAAGATGAGCGCGACGTTGGGACGTTCTCCGGACACGTCAGCAGTCTCGCACACCGGGGAAGGTAGATTGCCGCCATGCGCGTGCTGGTGATCTCGAACGACGTGACGCCCGGATTCGGCGTTCCCGTCGCTGCGCCGGGCATCCGGGCCGCCGGGCTCACCGCCGGTCTGCAGGCCCACGGCCACGACGTCGAGATGACCGTCCCCAAGCCCGTGCTCGATCGGGTGTGGACCCGGCCGACCCCGCCGAGCCCTCCCGCAGGGGTGAGCGTGGTGGACCCGACCGACCTGCGCGGATTCATCGAGCAACGTCGGCCCGACGTCGTCGTCTTCACCAACGCCAACATGATCCCGCACCTCGCCCCCGTCGAGGGCGTCCGATTCGTCTTCGACATGTTCGCCCCCAAGATTCTCGAGCTGCTCTCCAGCGGCCGAACCGACCGGGACTGGGCCGCCGACGCCGCCCGCAAGGAACGGGCGATGGCCCTCGCCGACCATGTCTTCGTCAACGGGCGACGCAAGCTCGGCTACGCCCTCGGCTGGTTGCTGCGACCGTCGGTCCAGCGCATCCGCACTGAACAGATGGGCAAACCCGCGCTGATCGACGGTGACCCGATGCGCCACCTCTCACTCGTCGAAATGCCCGTGCCCTTCCCGACCGGTATCGATCTTCCTGCCGAGCACCGCACGATCGACGGCACGCTTCGAATCGGCAACGCCGGCTACGCCCAGGCCTGGAGCGTCCTTTCCACCGAGGAACCCACACAACAGCTTCCCATCACCCTCGGCCACGAACTCCACGCACTTGCTCCCAAGCACTGGGGCGGATCCGACGACGGCAACCGGGCACCGCTCCCCCGGGGCGTCATCTCCCACGACGGCCCCCTCGACTACCCGGCCTTCGCCCGCTGGATCCAATCCATGGACGTCATCGCCGACTACTTCGAGCAGAGCGCCGAACGGCACATGGCGATGATCACGAGAAGCGCGGTCGCCCTGCGCTTCGGCGTGCCCGTGATCCACGGCGTCGATTCGGAGATCAGCGACATGGTCCGGGAAGCCGACGCCGGTTGGGTGGTCGAACCGGGCGACGTCGACGGCTGGACCGCCGCCATCAACGCCGCCGCCGACCCCGAGCAGCTCGCACGCAAGCGGGCCGGCGCCCGCCAACTCTCCCTCGAACGCTTCGCCCCGGATGCCGCACTCGCCGAGGCGGCCACTGCCCTGTCGTCGCTCCCGTAGGCTTTGGACATGCAACGAGTTCTGGTCACGGGAGCCGCCGGCTTCATCGGATCCCACGCCTGCGAGGCCTTCGCCGCCGCCGGCTACGACACCGTCGGCGTCGACAACTTCGACCCCTACTACGACCGTCGCATCAAGCAAATGAACGTGGCGGCAATCGAGGCGGCCGGCGCCCACTTCCGCGAAGCCGACATTCGAGACGCCGAAGCCACCGCATCCCTTTTCGACGTCACAAAGCCCGACGTGATCGTGCATCTCGCAGCGAAGGCCGGAGTCCGCAATTCGGAGAAGTTCCCGGCCGAATACGTCCGCACCAACGTGAACGGAACCCAGAGCGTGCTCGACGCCGCACGACGAAACGACGTCGAACGCATCGTCATGGCCTCCACGTCCTCCGTCTACGGCTCCGCTTCGGCGATCCCGTTCCAGGAGGACGACCCGGCCGCGGCCCCGCTCCAGCCCTACGCAGCAAGCAAACGGGCCGCAGAGATTCTCGCAGGCACCTACTGCTCGCTCTACGGGCTGCAGGTGACCGTGACCCGCCTCTTCACCGTGTACGGCCCTCGCGGCCGACCCGACATGATGCCGTACATGCTCGCCCGGTCCTGCCGAGACGGCGTCACCGTTCCACTCTTCGACGGCCCACTCGAACGGGATTGGACCTACGTGGGCGACATCGTCGACGGGCTCGTCCAAGCCGCCGAGCAACCTCTCGGGTTCGAGATCCTCAACCTCGGCCGCGGCGAACCCGTCGCACTCGCCGAGTTCATCGATGAGATGGCTGCGGCCGCCGGAGCGTCGCCCGTGCTCGAGGCCCGGGACCGGCCGGCCACCGAGCTGCTCACCACGTTCGCCGACTCCTCCCGAGCACGCGAACGCATCGGGTTCAACCCCACCGTGTCCGTGCATGAGGGCGTCGAACGATTCTGGGACTGGTTCGCCACAAACGCCTGACTCAGGCGAGGAGCTCCAGCAGCCGCGCGGCCGCCACCGACGGGTTGCTTCGCTGCCGCAGCGGTTCGAGAGACGCAGCCAACGCGGGCACACCGCCGTCGTCCCACAGGCGCTTCGCTGCGACAAGTGCGTTTTCGAAACCGGCCAACGAACCGTCGAACAGCAACGGATAGTCGACGCCGAGCGCGTCGACATTGGCCGCCGTGTTCTCCGCGATCGGTACCGCTCCAAGCGCAAGCGTGGTGGCCACCTTCGTCCATGGTTTGTGATCCCGCCGGTCCCGCGTGGCGTTGCGAATGTCCGCATGGAACGGCACCGCCTGCGCCCTCGGCACCAGTGCATCGAACGCATCGACCGAGGTCAGCAGCTGGCGAACAGACGGAACGGCATCTGCCCACTGCGGGAGATTCTCGGGCGCACCGAAGTACGCAACGCCGAAGGCCGGGGCGGTCGTCTCACCGAGCATGGGAGCCAACCGCCGATCGATCTGGTGATCGACACGATGAATCGCGTCGAGCCCGCTGAAGCACCGCTCCACGACGCCGCTCGTGGCCGCGGTCATCGACAGGACCTCAGAAACAAGTTCCGTGGCCGCCCGTCCGGCCAGGTGCTCTTCCGGTGACTCCGGCAAGGCCACCGGCGGCTTGTGCGCGCAATAGTCGACGGCGTCCCACACCAGTCGGTTCCCACCCAGCGAGAGTGCAAGCGCCAACTCGTCATCGGTGACGACATCCTTCACGAGGACGACGGTCGTATCGCGCAGGGCGAGCAGACTCGGGCGATCGGCGACGGCGGACAAGGTCCGTGCAGCTCCCCCAACGTCGTTGACGGATTGCGCCTGCTGGTACCCGCGCATGACCGCCGAGCCATACCGGGGAGACGAGACGACGAACACGATCGGATCAGACATGCGGAATCCTGACCCAGTGTTCGTTGCGATGATTGTGAAGCGGCAGACGGGACGGCTCGACCCCGGCGGACCACAGCGCAAAGTCGAGACTGAGTTGGTCGCGTCGCACACCGTGTTCGAACTGTTGCCACCAGGTTTCCATCGCCGCGATGAGCTCGGGCGTCCCATGCCGTCGGGCGAGGAACCCGCCGTAGGACAGCACGGACGCGGCCGGATCGAACCCCGCTGCGCGCTGGCGGTCGAAGTGCTGGCGAACGTCGAGCCACGACGCAAAGCCCCGTTCGACGACCAGACGTGCCTCCGCCACCGGCGTGGAGCGCTCGCTGTGGCGCAGCACGGTCATCGGTCGATCGGCAGACAGCCCGGCCGCCAACGGACGGGGGTCGGACAGCAGGTGGAAGTTCGCGTCCACGTAGATCGAGCGCTCGTGATCCGGGAAGTAGAGATGCGGGAGCATCTTCGGATGGCGACTCGCCAGCTGGGGCGGGCCATCGAACGAAAGTCGCCGGGCGATCGGCTGCATCGCTGGCGGCAGCTGCGCAGGGTCATCGGTGAAGATCACCACGTCGGCGTCGAGGCCCAGCGTGTCGCGGGGATCGCTCGGTTGTTCGTAGCCGCCCGTGACCACGGTGTAGACGACCAGCCCGTCGACCGAACCCGAAGGATCGGCGATCGGTCGTGCCTGCAACGGTTCGCCCGCCATCGCCCGCATCGCTGCGGCGCCACGGTGATCTCCGCTCGCCTCGAGCATCGGCGCCAACCGCGACGAGATCGGTCCATCCTTCGTCTCACGAAGCAGGCGGAGACGGTCGTCCCGCTCGGTCACCTGCCACGGATCGCCGTCAAGTCTCGGAGCCGCCTCGACGCGAACCATCCGCGACCGATGCGAGTCCGGGTTGATGGCGAGCGCCCGATCGGCCGCCGCCATCGCCGCCTGTGGTCGACCCGCATCCAACTGCGCTTTGGCCAACCCGAACCATCCCTCTTCCTCCAAGGGCTCGATATCTACCAGCCGCCCAAACGAGATCACCGCGTCCTCGGCCCGACCGGACGCCAGCTCCGCCGCACCGAGCCGCTCCCTGTTCCGTGCGTTGTCCGGCTCGCCCTCCACATCCGCTCGCAGCAACGGCAACGCCGACTCGACCCGCTCGGGCGATGCATCGTCGGGCAGTCGCCGATGCCAGGGGCGAACCACCGTCGCCACGCGCTCAGCCACGGAAGCATCCGGACCGAGCTCCGCCTCGACGTCGGCGCAGCGGGCTTCCAACTCCGGCAGCTGCGCCCGCTGTGTCCTCAACAAGGCGCCGGCGCCATCCCAGTCACCGATCAACTGCTGACGGATCAGGGTCGACAGCACGAGGTCCAGGTCCGGCGCCTCTTCGAGCACCCGAACGGCGTCGACGATTGCGCCCCGCAAGTCTCCCTGGCTCGCCAACACCCGGGCGCGCAGCCGGAGCGCCGGAAGATGATTCGGCCGCTGCGCCAACAACTCGGTGAGTACCGGCCGGGCCAAGGCAGGACGGCCGGAACGAAGCCGCATTCGCGCCTCGACGATGAGCAGCTCCGGGTCAGCCGGCAACTCGAGTTCGGTCCGGAGATCCGAGATGAGTTCGGCGGCGGCGGCAGGATCTCCGTCCTTCGCCAGGGTGCGGGCGGCGGCGAGCAACTGCCCCATCCAATCGGACCACGCTTCGCCGGCCGCACGGGGTGAGCCTGCCGCACGATGGGCAGAGGAAAGCTCGGACCGGTTCACCCGATGAACGCTAGTGCGTGGCGGCGGATGGGTAGGGTGAGGGAGCGCCGAAGGGTCGGTGCGACCTGACCGATGAGCTCCTCCACCGCACCCCTCGACGACGACACCTTCCACATCGTGTTCCCGTTGTGGGCTCCGGTGGGCGGCGTCATCAAGATCCTGGACTATCTGCACCACACGCTCGAGGCCGGATTCGCCCGAGCCATCGCGTGGGGCCCGCCCCTGCCGGGGGCGGAAGCACCCATCCGCCATCACGCCGCCTGGGTCCGCGCCCACGAGGATCCGCGCATCGAGTTCCGTCGGCTGAAGGACCTCGAGTTGCCCCGCTCCGCCTGGGTGCTCTTCAGCGAACCGTCGCAGCACCCCGACATCGAACAGGCCCTGCCTCCCGAATCGGACCATCGCCGGGTCATCCACCTCGTACAGAACACTCGCCATTCCAACCCCGAATGGCATCTCGGCTTCCCCTACCTGCTGCTGCACCGTCCGATCACGCGCATCCACGTCACGCACGAGGTCTCTGAAGCCGTCGCACCGGTTGCGAACACGCACCATCCGTCCTGGACCATCGTCGAGGGTCATGGCTGGGAGTACTTCCGCAACCGGCAGGACCCCGACCGCGACGGGCCGCTCCGGGTCGGCTTCACCACCTGGAAGTCCGACCTCGGCGACCGCGTCGCCGCCGAGTTCGCCGGCGACGACCGGGTCACCTTCGATGCGCTCCGCGGCCCGGCAACCTGGGAGGACATCCGTAGCCTCTACCACCGCAGCGACGTGTGGTTGTCGGCACCGGGCCCCGAGGAAGGCTTCTACCTT
>CALBVR010000332.1 GCA_937969565.1 uncultured Acidimicrobiales bacterium
CCCTGCTCATCCCGGTCGTCTCGGCGACGGCCGCCTGGATCTGGCTCGGCGAGCCGCTCACGATCATTCAGATCGTCGCGATGCTCGTGGTGCTCGGCGCCCTCGCCGGAATCGTCACCAGTCAGACAGGCATCGGTTCGAAGCCGCGTCCGCTGCGTCGCTGACGCGTCCATGCCTACGATCGGCTGATGGCCGACGACAAGATCATGATGAAGAATCCGAACACCGGTCGGGATGACATGCGCATCGATCGGGCGATCTACGAGCCGGTGCGAGACGCCATCCTTGCCGGGCTCGCCGATGAGGGTGAACTCACCAACGCCCAGATGCACGAGGAGATCGAGCGCCGGACACCGGCTGAACTCTGGTCGGATCGTTCGATGCTCTGGTACGCGACGACCGTCAAGCTCCATCTCGAAGCCGAGGGGATGATCGTTGTGCAGGGGTCGCCGCAACGGCTCGCTCTGCCGTAGTCCGTCGCGGGTCAGCCTCCTTCGATCGGTTCGATCACCCGCTTGCGCCGATGCTCGAAGAGCAGCGAGGTGCGCTCGTCGAAGACGCCCGGGAAGCTGCTGATCTTCGTGAGGATCACCCGCTGGAGCGCGTCTGCGTCCGCGACCGCCAGGTGAATCACGGCGTCCTCGATCCCCGTGATCAGATGAAGGCCGATCGTCTCTGGGAGCGACCACATGTGGTCGAGAAACCCCTCGATCACCTCGTCGCTCTTCGGCTGGAGCCGCACGAAGACGAGGGCCTGCAACCCGCGGCCAAGGGCAGCGAGGTCGACGTCGGCGTGGTAGCCGTTGATCGCTCCGCTGCGCTCCAGTTCCCGGACGCGGGCGAGCGTGGTCGACGGAGCCAACCGTGCGGTGTCGGCGAGCGCACGATTGGTCTGTCGGGCGTTGCCCTGCAATTCGCGCAGCAGAACGAGGTCTGCGTCGTCGGTGAGGCGTTCGGTCATCGGCCGACGTCCGTTCGGAATCCAATCGAATCGTGCTGCACGAATCGAAGAATATACGGATTCATGCACTGCGACTGAATTTCGTTCGGTCCACTGGATTCCCATCCGTTCAACCGATAGTCAAGAGGAGAGTTCGCGCAACGATCGGGAGCAGTTATGGCCATCATCGAAGAGCCAGTCGACCGCACGTATCGCCTCGAGGATCGATTCCGAGCCGACGAGGGCACCGTCTTCCTGACCGGGATTCAGGCGCTCGCCCGATTGCCACTCGAACAGCTCCGGGCCGACCGACGAGCGGGGCGGAACACGGCGGCCTTCGTGTCCGGCTACCAGGGATCGCCCCTCGGTGGCTATGGCGAAGCGGTCGTCATGGCCAGCCGCACCGAACCCGACCTGTCGGTCGTCTTCAAGCAGGGAATGAACGAGGAGTATGCGGCGACCGCCGTGATGGGCTCGCAGCTCGCGTCCTCGAGGCCCGACGCCACCCACGACGGCGTCGTCGGCATCTGGTACGGAAAGGCACCCGGGGTCGACCGGGCCGCCGACGCCCTCCGCCATGCCGTCTACGCCGGCACCTCAATGCATGGCGGCGCGATCGCCATCGTCGGTGACGACCCCAACGCAAAGTCCTCGACCGTGCCCTCGTCGTCGGCCGGCCTGCTTTCGGACATGCACATGCCCCTGCTCTACCCGGGCGATCCAGCCGAAGCGCTGGACCTCGGCCGCCACGCCATCGCCCTCAGCCGGGCAACCGGTCTGTGGTCGGCGCTCAAGATCGTCGCCGACGTGGCGGACGCGACGGCCAATGTCGAACTCGACCCCGACCGCGTCCAGCCGATCATCCCGTTGCTCGACGGACAGCCCTACCACCACGTGCCGGATGGCCAACTCCTCACGCCGCACACCGTCGACATCGAACGCGAGATCATCGAGGTCCGATACGAGCTGGCCCGCACCTACGCAGCCGACAACAAACTCAACCACGTCACTGTCGACCCAACGGACGCCTGGATCGGACTCATCGCCTCCGGCATCACCTACCGCGAAGTTCGGGAAGCGCTCGCACGGCTCGGCCTCGTCGATGACGCGGCCATTGCGAACGCCGGAATCCGGCTGCTCAAGATGGGCATGCCGATGCCCTTCAATCAGGCGACGATGCGATCGTTCGCCCGCGGGCTCGACCAGATCTTCGTCATCGAGGAGAAGCAGCCGAACATCGAAAGCCTCCTCAAGGACGCGCTGTACTCGATGCCCGATCGCCCCGTCGTCGTCGGCAAGCAGGACGAACATGGACAGAACCTCCTGCCATCGTGGGGAGCGCTGGACGCAGACGGAATCGTTCCGATTCTCCGCAGTCGACTGGAGCCGCGTGTCGCCGATCGTCTCGCTCCTGCGAAGAAGGAACGAATCCGCATCCCCATTTCCGTCGGCGGCGCGGAACGCTCTCCGTTCTTCTGCTCCGGCTGCCCGCACAATCGAAGCACCGAAGTTCCCGACGGATCCCTGGTCGGCGCAGGCATCGGCTGTCACACGATGACGCTCCTGATGGACGAAGACCGGGTCGGCGAAATCGCCGGCCTCACGTGCATGGGCAACGAAGGCACCCAGTGGATCGGCATGTCCGATTTCGTCGAGACGCCACACCTCATCCAGAACCTGGGCGATGGTACGTTCTTCCACTCCGGTCAGCTCGCCGTTCAGGCCGCGATCGCCTCCGGTGTCGACATCACCTACAAGATCCTGCACAACGGAACGGTTGCGATGACCGGCGGCCAGGATCCGGAAGGCCAGCTCGGCGTGGCTGAAATGGCATCGATGCTCCAGACCCAGGGCGCCGCCAAGGTGTTGATCACGAGCGATGAACCGGACCGGACCCGTGCGCTCGACCTTCCCCGCGGGGTGGAGGTGTGGGACCGAACCCGCCTGATCGAAGCGCAGGAACACCTCGCAACGATCCCCGGCACCACCATCCTCATCCACGACCAGGCGTGCGCAGCGGAAGCCCGCCGGGCTCGCAAGCGTGGGCTCGTCGAGACACCGAACCAGCGAGTCGTGATCAACCATCGAATCTGCGAAGGGTGCGGCGACTGCGGCCAGGTGTCGAACTGCTTGTCGGTCCAGCCGCTCGACACCGAGTTCGGCCGAAAGACCGTCATCGACCAGACCACGTGCAACCTCGACTTCAGCTGCCTCGAGGGCGACTGCCCGTCGTTCATGACCGTGTCCACCGAACCGCCAGGCCGCGTCGCCCGCCTGATCGAACGAGTGCTGCCGGATCGCACGGCAGCCCCGTCCGTGGACGCTTTCGTTTCGAGCGTGTCTGAGCCGCCGTCGACACCGGCACCGAAACTTGTCGTGCCCACCGACGACTTCGCCATGCGCATCACCGGAATCGGTGGCACCGGCGTGGTGACCGTCGCCCAGGTCATCGGTACCGCAGCCATGCTCGACGGCTACGACGTTCGTGGCCTCGATCAGATCGGCCTCTCCCAGAAGGCCGGCCCGGTGGTCAGCGACGTCCGTCTCTCGCGGAGCGGCCCCTCCTTCACCAACCGCCTCGGCGAGGCACAAGCCGACCTGCTGCTGGCCTTCGACCAGCTTGTCGCCGCATCGGCGAAGGGCCTGCTGACGGCCGATGACGATCGCACGGTGGTGGTCGGTTCGACCTCCACCACACCGACCGGCGCAATGATCACGGACCCGGCGCTGGCCATGCCAAGCGCGAGCGAGCTCGAGTCGACCATCGCCGGCTGGACGCGAGCCGGACATCATTGGGCCGACGCGCAGGAACGGACAACCGCCCTCTTCGGCAGTTCGACCACGGCGAACATCTTCGTCGTCGGCATGGCCGTGCAGGCAGGTGCACTTCCGATCGATCCCGACCACCTCGAAGAAGCCATTCGGCTCAACGGTGTGGCCGTCGATGCCAACGTCGCAGCGTTCCGCTGGGGCCGGGTGCAGGTTCACGATCCGGCCGCTGTGGCCGCCGTCGCGGGTGGGCGCACCAGCGAGTCGTCCGCCGCCGTGGCCGAGACCCACACCTCCCGCCTCGACCGATTGAACGTCACCGGAGCCCTTCGAGCACGAATCGACCGACTCGCCGTGGAGCTCGAAGCCTGGGGCTCCGCCGACACCGCGGCGGAGTGGTTCGATCGTCTCGACGCGATCTCGGCGCGGGAGCGAACGCTCGACAGCGAGTCCGATCGACTGCTTGCCGCCGTCGCCGAAGGGCTCTTCAAACTGACTGCTTACAAGGACGAGTACGAGGTTGCCCGCCTGATGCTCGACCCGGACGGGAATGCGGCGGCGCAGGAGGTCGCGGCAACAGGTGGCTCGGTTTCCTGGAAGCTCCACCCGCCGATGCTGCGGGCGCTGGGTATGGAACGGAAGATCACGATCGGCGCCTGGGCGACGCCCGCCATCGCAGCGCTCGCCCGAGGAAAGCGGCTGCGCGGGTCGGCGAAGGATCCGTTCGGTCGGGCGGAGGTCCGCCGGGTCGAGCGAGCGCTCGCGACCGAGTACCTCGGCGCCGTGACCGCCGCCCTCGAGCTGCCCAACCCGCTGGATCGGGCGATCCGCATCGCCGACCTCGCCGACATGGTTCGCGGCTACGAGGACATCAAGCTCGCAAACGTCGACCGATTCCGTTCCGCCGTTTCCGCCGAGCTCGCCTGACCCGAGCGGGTCGCCGGGGATCGCTCTACGCTGCATGAGCGTGCAGGACCCTGGCGATCGAACCGCTCGACCCGATCGGAGCCTCAGCTCCGTGCGGCGGACACTTCGTCGGTTCTGCCTTGTTGCTGCGGCAGCCGTCGTGCTGCTGTCGGGAAGCGCTGGAGCGCAGGACAGCGGACTCCCGAGCGACGAGGTCACGGTCGTGATGACGAACATCGAACCGTTCGTGGTGAACGACGACGGACGGGCCGACGGCTTCTACGCCGAGGTGTGGGACGAGGTCGCCGAAGACCTCGGCATCAACTACGACATCGTCTGGGTCGACACGTTCGGCGACCTCCTCGACACGGTTCGTGCCGGCGACGCCGATGTCGCCGTCGCTCCGCTCGCACCGACCGCCGAGCGGGAAGCCGCCTTCGACTTCACCTCCGCCGTCATCAGCTCTGGCCCACAGCTCGGCTACCACGAGCGGATCGAGGGCTCCACCAACATCCTCCGCGCCTTTGTCAATCGGCAGGTGCTGTTCCTGCTCCTCGGCGCGCTCGTCGTGCTCGTGATCATCGGCCACGCAATCTGGCTGGCCGAACGGAAACTCCACGAGGAGGACGGCGACTTCGACCGCAACTACCTCGAAGGCATCTGGGATGGGCTCTGGTGGTCCACGGTCACCGCCACGACCGTCGGCTACGGCGACAAGACCCCGAAGTCCCGAACCGGCCGCGCCCTCGCCCTGTTCACGATGATCTTCAGCCTGTTCCTCATGGGTGGCCTCGTCTCGCAGGTCACCGAAGTGCTCGCATCGAACCGGGTGCAGGAGCCCTTCACCGATCTTGCGTCGCTCGACCGCCCGGTCGGCGTCGTCGAAGGCACGAGCTTCGCGCTGTATGCCGAAGCCGAGGGTGCGACCGTCGTCGGCTACCCGAACCAGACCGCTGTCTTCGAAGCGGCGAGCAGCGGAGAGATCGACGCTGTCATCGGCAACCCGTTTTCGCTGTCCGTCGTCGGTCCCGACCATGGGGTCGTTCCGACGGGCTCGGTGTTCTACGAAGAATTCGAGACCTTCGGCGTCGCTCAGGACTCGCCGTGGAGAGAGCCGATCAACCAGTCGCTCGCCAACCTGCAGGCCTCCGGAGAGATCCAGGAGATCATCAGCCGCTGGATCGACTGACCTCGACCGTCCCACGTCAGGTCCTACCATCGAGTGGTGGAGGGAGGGAATGACATGCGTCGACTGCTCGTGGTGATCGTCCTTGTGCTGACGGCCTGCGGTTCCACTGCCGAGGTCAGCACCGAAGCTCCGGCGTCCGCCGAATCGGCTGCACCCGAAGGAGAACTCCGAGGTTCGGACGAGATCCGTGACGTCCTCGCCGAAATGCAGGCGACGTTCGAAACCGCCGGCCCGGCTCGGTATGTCCTGGTCTCCAGCGAGATCTGTCCCAGCTGCGACGTGGTCCAGCGCGAGACCGCGGTGATCGACGGCGTGCCATTCGCGCTGTCCAGAGACAGCGACGGGCTGACCATGCTGGACGCCATCGCCGAGCTCCGGCGCACGCTCGGTCACGAACAGTACGACGAACACGTGGCGCGTTTCGACGCGTCGACGGGGGCGTTGGAGATGTGGTCGGCCCGATTCTCACCCGTCGGCGGGAGCCCGGACACGACCGGCGACACTCACCGGCTCGAGCCGTTCGAGGACGACGTGGTTCCCGCAGACGTCAGCGATTGTGACCTCGACGGCTGGCAAACCGCTGGCGCCTCGGGCTTCGGCCTTCTGCTTCCTCCAGAGCTCGAAGATCGAAGTGCGGAAGGAGTCGACTCCGAAATCGCCGAATGGCGAAGCGACGACTTCGTGGTGACGTGGGACTACGGCTGGTACTCCGAGCCGGTTCACGGTGCGAACAGCGTGCGCACCTTCGTCGCCCACGACGCCCACGTCGGCATGCATTCCGACCGTGGCCAGCGACTCGCCGTGTACGTGCCGAGGATCTCGTTGGAGGGCGGCGAGTGGAATGCGCTGACCTTGCTGATCGAACACTCGACCGCCGATGCCGCAACCGCCCGCTGCATCGCGCACTCCATCGACATCCCGTGAGCTCCCAGTGACCTTCTTCGAATCGCTGAACAAGCCAAGTTGGATTCCCCCCGACTGGGCCTTTCCAGCCGCCTGGTTCACCCTGTGGCTCCTGCAGGCCATCGCCCTCGTGGTGCTGCTCGCTTCCGAACGGTCTGGGCGAGGCACAGCGATCGCGCTCCTGATTGCGCAGTTCGTCGTGGCGGTCGCATGGCAGTCGGTCGTGTTCGGGCCGGGCCGGCTGACCCTCGCCGCCTGGTGGCTGGTTGCAGTGCTGGGGCTCGTCGTGCTCGCGGCCGGGGCCGCCTGGCGGGTCACACCGACGGCCGGGCTGCTGATTGCACCGACCATCGTCTGGGTGTCGGTTGCGACCGCTCTCGGCTTCTCCCTCCTCCGACTGAATCCCGGAGCCTGAGCCGTCGGTTCCGAACCCGTTGCCACAGCGGACGCGGCCGACCTAAGGTGCCCAAGGCGGCGGCAGTGGGTGTCGTGCGATGCAACGAAGGGCGAAACCGTGAAGACACGGGCATTGGTGGCGGTCATTGGAATGATGTGTGGCGTGATCGCTCTTGCGGCCGCTCCGGCAGGATCGCAGGGCCCGCCAACCTGCAATGGGCGTACCGCCACGATCTGGGGCGATGACGGCAACAATCGGATCTTCGGAACGGACGGGCCAGATGTCATCCACGGTCTCGGAGGTCGCGATCGAATCTTCGGAGGCGGCGGCGCCGACATCATCTGTGGTGGCGAGGGTGCCGACCTCATCAAGGGCCAGAAGGGCAAAGACACGATCTTCGGCGACAATGGCCGCGACCGATTGGTCGGTGGCCAAGGCGCCGACATCATCGACGGCGGACGAGGCAACGACAGCGTCCGCGGCGGCTTCGGTGACGACCAGCTCATCGCCGGCCCCGGCGACGATCTGGTGCAGGGCGGCGGCGGACTCGACGAGTGCGAATTCGATCGAAACGACACGTTCGAGTTGTGCGAGGGCGGCGACGTCCGAGGCTTCACCTCCTTCGGCGATGCCACCGTTCCCGTCGCTGTGCCCGCCGATTTCGCGTTCTCGACCTACGACGTCAACGGCGTCGAGCGAAAGGCCTACCTCCTCGAGATCTTCGTGTTGACCAGCAATGGCGTGCAACGCACCTACAACGTCGACGTGCTCGATCGGTTCGGGAATGTCATCGGCGGCGACACCCGGACCACGAACTCCTCCGTCTACGACACACTCGTCGTCGCCAACAACGAAGCGCCAGCGACCCTGCAGGTCACCGGTCTCGGGCCAGATGACTTCTGGGACGTCGCCTTCGTGCGGCCGCAGACTGCCCAACAGATCGAGCCGGTCACGTCGTTCAACGGCTTCGACTCGTGGGCGTGGAAGTTGCGCGGTGGTGTCCCGGCCGGACACACGGTCACGCTCACGTACGGCCCGACGGACGGCGGCGACACCGTCTCGGGCCTGTTGATCGGCTACTCGCCCGCGGGCACGCCGACCCTGCTCTTCGAGATGAACAACGTCACCGAAGAGACCGTCTTCTCCGCGCCGGCACCGGCCGGTGAGACCTTCTACTTCATCTACGGCCCCAACTCGACCTGGAACGTCTCCATCACGCCCGCCGGCTGACCTCCGCGGATGCCCCGAACGAGCGGGCGAATCCGTCAGACTCTGAAGCGATGATGTACTCGCACGTCTCCTTCAAGGCAGCTCACAACAGCGTGGACCGCGACGAGATCCCTGTCACCGAACAACTCCGCAACCCGACGAATCGGTCGCCGCACCAGGCGGGCTGTCGCGGACTCGAACTCGACATCCACGACGCACCAAACCTGTGGGAGTGGAGTGTTTCGCACACCGGCCCCTACAACGCCGACGCGAATCACCAGCTGGCCGCCTATCTCCGGTTGCTCGTCTCCTGGTCGGACGGACACGCGGATCACGAACCGATCCTGATCACCGTCGACATCAAGCCGATGGTCAAGAGCCCGACCCGGTTCGCTCGCGAATTCGACCGGCTCCTGGCCCGCGAGATCGGTACGAAACGGCTCTTCACCCCCGCCGAGCTGCAGCAGGACGCACCGACGCTCGTCGAGGGGGCGAACCGGTACGGCTGGCCGAGCGTCGACGAACTTCGTGGCCGCTTCATCGTGTGCCTGTCCGGGCTCGAGGCGGCGAAGAAGCACTACAGCCGCGCACGCAACCGACTGGCGTTCGCCGACATCCGAGTGGCCCACAACGGACGCCGGCCAGGGGCGAAGACCGGCGACCGGGTCTTCGTGAACTACCGGGCGGACCAGACCAACTGGGAACGCGATGCCCGCCACTTCGCGAAGACCGACGGATTCGTCACCCGGCTGTTCGGAATCGACGACCCGGCCACGTGGCAACGCGCCATCGACGCCGGAGTGAACGTTCTGAGTACCGACCGCGTCCGCAAGTACGAGTGGGCGACGGCGACGGGTACGAGCGAACGCTTCCAGCCACACGACTGAGCAGAAGGACGGCGGTCACCGATCTCGACGGCCGGTGCGAAGCGGCGATCGTGAGTAGGGCGAGGTCGGACGGTGAGTATCACCGGCTCTTTCGCTGAGCGAAGAGCACTTCCTAGGTTGCCGGCATGGGTGGGACATCAACGGCACAGACGGAAACGACGGACTGGTACGAGGCGATGGATCGACAACTCCGAGCGTGGCTTGCGCCACGGGTGGCGGATCCACACGTGATCGACGACATCATCTCGGCCACATGCGAATGCGCGATGCGAGCCCAACGCCGCGGCACGATTCGAGAAGTGACTCCGGCATGGATGCAGGTGGTGGCGCGGCGGCGGCTGATCGACCACTGGCGTGCACAAGCGGGACAGCGTGGCCGGGCGGAACGGTTGTCGGCAGAGGTGCAGCTGGTCGTCGAACCCCACGACCCGAGTGACGCACGGTTGCCCGCCTGGGTGGACCAGCTGCCCGAACGGCAGCGGCGAGCCCTGATTCTCCGCTACGTCCACGGGCATTCGGTGGCCGAGGTCGCCCGCCGCCTCCAGTCCAGCTACGGGGCAACAGAGTCGCTGCTCGCCCGTTCCCGCCGCGGCGCACGGCAGCTCCTGGCTGCCTGAGCAGCCCGGTCGGTCAGATCAGCTCGTCGTCGAGGTCGATGTCGTCGGGCACCATTCCATCGCCGCCGGCGACGGGATCCGGCGGCTGCGTTCCGCCCGCCACGTGGAAGGCCTCCGTCAGCCAGTCGAGTACCTCGTCGTCGATCTGCGCCGGATCGTCCACGTTGATCACGTGAAAGAACTTGCCGTTGTTGTAGTCGACGACCTTGCGTGAGAGACGACCGGTCTCCAGCTTGCGTCGCAACGAGAAGCCGAGCGCCGTCCACTTCGTCTTTGCCCGGAGTTCGCACAGCATCGGGCCGTTCTTGAACATGATGCCCATCGCGATCGGATCGATGATCACATCGCCAAGACCCGTGATGTGGCCGGCGACCACGTCATAGATCGGCCGCTCCCACGGCTTTGCTTCAGCGAAGTACTCCTCCAACGACATGCCCGGGCTGCACATGTGGCCCTGGTTCACGCGGCCGAAGTCCCGATCGCAATTGGGGCAGGTCCAGCGTTCCATGCCGCAACGGTAGGTCTCCGAGGTCGAGCACGTACAGTCTTGGGCATGACTGCATCGACGATCGACTGGGGTACCGACGAACTTCGCCTGACCGACCGGGTGAGTGTGCTGCTGGGCGCTGAACGCGGCGTCTACCCGAGCGGGAATTCGGTCGTGGTTCGCGGCGACGGTGAGTCGATGATCATCGATCCATCCGTATCCGTCGTGGCGCGCGGCGGAGCGCCCATCGACATCGACGTCGTCGTCAACTCCCACTCACACGAGGACCACCTGGCTGGCAACGGGCTCTTCACGGAGGCTCGAGTGCACGCCCATCACGAGGACCTTCCTGGCGTGCACAGCCTCGACGGGCTCATCGAGGTGTTCGGCTTCGATGAAGAGGTGGCGGCGAGCCAGCGCATCAGCTTCCAGGAGGACTTTCACTACATGGCCCGACCGGATGCGACCGGCTTCGGCGACGGCCACGTGTTCGAACTCGGTGGTGTTAAGGTCGAAGCGATGCATCTCCCCGGGCACACCCGGGGACACAGTGGCTTCCACATCGATGGTGGCGTCGTCTTCCTGTCCGACATCGATCTGAGCGGATTCGGCCCGTACTACGGCGATGTCTGGTCGTCGCTCGACCAGTTCGAGGAAAGCCTCGTCAAGGTGCGCGACGTCGAGGCGGACTGGTACGTGACCTTTCATCAGAAGGGCGTGATCGAGGGGCGGGAGCTGTTTCTCGAGATGCTCGACAAGTTCCACAGCGTCATCGCCCGCCGGCACGGCGAAATGCTCGACTTCCTCGTCGAGCCCCGGACCGTCGCGGAGATGGCCGAGCATCGGTTCGTCTATCGGCCGACCGTCGACATCCCTTTCGTGCACACCGTCGAGACCCGAACGGCGCAACTTCATCTGGAACGAATGCTGCGTCAGGGCGAAGTCGAAGCCATCGGCGAGGATCGCTTCCAGCGCGTTTGAACCCGCGTCATTCGCCGAGGGTTGGGCGAATCTTCACGGAGGTGTCAGGTGAGGGTCCCGATGCGCCGATGGCTCGTTTGCGACAATGTTGCGTACACCTGATGAAGGAGTCCAGAGATGGGCAAGTTTGATGATGCTGTCGAGTCTGCGAAGGCGCAGTGCAAGGCACAGAAGATCCCCGTGAACGAAGAGCTCTTGCGCGCTGTGTGCAAGTCCCTCGGTCCCTCGCTCTACAAGCGTGATGCCAACACGGTGGCCGCCACCCAGAAGCACGAGCTCGAAACGATCAAGAAGAACTTCCTGATCAAGAAGCTCGGCCTCGAGGACGGTCCGAAGCTGGACAAGGCGATTCAGAAGGCGATCGACAAGATCGGCCGTTCGAACCGCAACAAGCAGCGCGGCGTGTTCTATTACATCCTGGTTCGCGATCTGAAGCAGGAATCCAAGTTCATCTGAACTGACGCGGTCCGGGCGTGAGCTCGGACAGCACCCGATCGAGCTGCTCCACGACGTCGTGGCCGTTCTGTCCGTCAAAGGGCATGGGCGGCCGAATCTTGATGACGTTGTGGAGCGGCCCGTCGGTTCCGAGCAGAATTCCGAGCTCGGCCATGCGGGAGGCCACATAGGACGCCTCCGCATCGGCGGCCTCCTGCGTGTCGCGATTGCGAACAAGCTCGACGCCGAGGAACAGTCCGGACCCCCGGACGTCACCGACGATCTCATGGCGGGACTGAAGTTCCCGGAGGTCGTCCAAGATCTGCGCGCCCACGCGGGCGGCGTGTTCGGTGAGGCCTTCCTCTTCGACGACGTCCAACACCGCGAGCCCAACCGCGCACGACACCGTGTTGCCGCCGAAGGTGGCGAACCACTCCATGCCCGTGTCGAACGCGTCGGCGATCTCGCGGCTCGTCACGACGGCGGCAAGCGGATGGCCGTTGCCGATCGGTTTGCCGAAGATCGCAATGTCCGGGACGACGCCCTGGGCGTCGAACGCGCTGAAGGAACCCGTGCGGCCGAAGCCGGTCTGTACTTCGTCTGCGATGCACACGCCCCCGGCAGCTCGCACGTGCTCGTAGACGCTCGACAGATAGCCGGGCGGGAGAATGATCTGCCCGCCGACCGACGGCGCCGTCTCGGCGATGAATCCGCCGAGCGCACGGCCGGAGTGTTCGAGTGCCCGGATCGTCTCCGCAACATCGGCGGCATAGCGGGGCCCTGCGTCATCGCCTCGATGGGCGCCACGGTACGTGTCGGCGAGCGGTACGGCATGCACCCAATCCGGACGGCCTTCTCCGCCGGGCCCGTCGTGCTTGTACGGGCTGATGTCGATGAGGGTCGTGGTGTGGCCGTGATAGGCGCCTTCGTTGACGATCAGATCGGTGGTGCCGGTGACCGCACGTTGGAGGCGAAGTGCCAGTTCGTTCGCCTCGCTCGCCGAGCTCACGAAGAAACACACATCGAGTCCGTCCGGCAGCGCGTCGGTGAGCCGGCGTGCATAGGCCACCCGATGTTCATGCAGATAGCGGGTGTTGGTGTTCAGCACTCGCAGTTGTTCGACTGCGGCTTCCGTCACCCGCGGATGGCTGTGGCCCACGTGCGGCACGTTGTTGTACGCGTCGAGGAATCGTCGGCCGCGCTCGTCCCACAGGTACTGCATCCAGCCCCGCTCCATCCGCAACGGACGGTCGTAGCTGAGGCTCAGACTCGGCCCGACAAGATCGCGTCGATCCTCGAGTGTTTCCCCGTGCGGCCGGTCGGAGGCAACGACACCATCGGGAACGCCCGCGATGCCCGACGGGTCGAGGCACAGCGACGTCCAGACGTCGCGCTGTGACTCGAAGCCCACGCCGGCGAATTCGTCGTGGTTGTCGAGGAGGTCGGTGATGACCATCAGGTGCAGATGCGGCGACCACCCGCCGTTCTCGTGCGGGGCCCCGAGCGTCGCGATCAGCGCGCCGGCCTCGACGGACATGCCTGGCTGCACCATCTCGATCGACGCCGCGGAGAGGTGGCCGTACAACGTGTGAAACGGTGTGCCCGCCGGCGTTTCGTGGCGGACGAGGATGACGTGTCCATAGTCCTGCTCACCCGGACTTGCCCGAACCGAATGGACGACGCCCGGAAGCGGGCAATGCACGGGCGTGCCGGCGGGGGCGAAGAGGTCGAGGCCGGTGTGGATCGTGCGCCACTCGCTGGCGAATTCGTCGCTCGCCCGGAACATCTCGTGGGTGTAGATCAGTCGCGCCTCGTCGTAGCCGCCGATGCCATAGTCGGCGCCGGACGCCGCCATCACGTCCTCGCAACCCTCGGGTGCCACCTCGCCCGGTGACGGGTTCCAGGCTCGATCCCACGGAAGCTGCGGTGACGCCACACGCATGTCGATGTGGACGGTGTTGTCGGCAGTCAGGGGTGCGTCGAGGATCGGCGGTGCATCGGTGACGGTGGCGAGGTACGAACGCACGTCAGTGGCACCGGGAATGGGTTCCCATCCGCAGGCCGACCGCATCGCCGCCGAGCCATAGCCGGCCGCGTGCGCCAACAGCTTCGGGAGTGTTCGCCGAATCGGTGCCTGGCTGACGGAGAGATACGGATCGTCGGGCCGAGCTGCCAGCTGTACGGCGGCGAGTGCGGAACTCACGGCGAGTCGCATCAACGTCATCGGCCAGAGCACCTCCACCTCCTCCTCGGTCAGCGGATGCTGGCGGTGGTAGCCGGCGACCACGTCCTGGATGGCCCGGAGCGGATCGTCCGCGTCGAGACAGGCGTAGGCAGCAGCGATCGCGACGTTCGCCACCGTCACGCTGTGCACCATGTCGCCGAAGTCGATGATCCCCGTCACGTCGTCGCCGATGGTCATCACGTTGTGATCGTTCGCATCGGAATGAATGACGCTTCGACGAAGCGTCGAGAGTCGAGGCTCGACCCGCTCGGTCCACATCGCCTCCACGGCATCCACCTCCGCTCGCACCGTCGGGTCGCCGATGGTCGCCCGGTGCTCCGCGAGCTGTCGCTGGGCGTGCTGGAGATCCCAGTGGAAGTCGCGGTGGGCGCCCGGATGATCGAAGCCGCCCAGAGCAGCATCGAGCTGGCCGAGCGATTCGCCGAGGCTCTGCAGCAGATCCGGTGGTCGGTGGCCGCGGTCGGCCAACGGCAGGCCATCGAGCCACGTCAGCAGAAGCGCCACGTGCGCCTGCCCACCGGCGCCTTCGACCGTCGTTGTCGCAGCCGCGTCGCGCGTCTTCAGCAGGTTCGGTGTGATCGGATTGTCGCTCGTGTGTTCCCACACCGCCTGTTGGGCCGCGAGAAACGTCTGGTCTTCAGTGGCGTTGGCGATCTTCAGAACATGGGTGGGGGAGCCGTTGACCACCACGCGGAAGTTCTGGTCTCGTTCGCTGGGGAGTGACACCGCATCTTCAGCGGTGATGCCCCACACCTCCCGCAACAGCTCGATCGCCTCGGTTGGAGACAGCGACGGTACGGATTCGAACAGCTCCATGTCGGGACTCTACTCACGAGAAGTTTTGGCAGTTGCCTTCCGGCGTTAACGGAATGCTCAACCGGCCCTCACCGCGGTCCGATCACTCTGGAGCATGACGGCAACCATCGCCACCGATCACCACACGGGGACGCCACTCGCGCCCTCCCGTGAACGGGTCGGAACGCGCCCGAGTCGGACCGGTGCACGCCGTCGCCAGCTTGTCGATTGGCTCCGTCAGGCACGCGGTCACGGTGTGTGGATTCTCATCTGGAGCGTCGTGAGCTGGGTGGGTACGGCCCTGTCGCCCACGCTCCTGGACCGGCCCGTCCTGTTGATGGCGTTGGCGCCCCGGGCGACCTTCGTGCTTTTGGCGGCGCCGCACCTCGGCCTCTGGTCCTTCGTCGCACTCGGCACCCTCCGTCTCAGCCTCACGGACTGGAACTGGTACCTCGTCGGCCGGCGCTTTCCCGAACGCGGCGCCGCGAAGGCCGAACGCGCCCGGGACCAACAGAGTCGATTCGTCTGGGTCCGTTGGACACTCCGCGTCACCGATCAACTGTGCCGATGGCTGGCGGGCCGACGCCTCGTCGCTGGCGCCGTCCTCTTCTTCCGGCCGAACGGGAAGTACCTCGGCGTCGCAGGTGCCTACGGCGTCGGTCCGGTCCTGGCCGGTGCGAGCTCCCTGTCCGGAACCGTGCTGTATCTGATCGCCATGCACCAGGGAATCGGCGCGCTGCTCTGACGCGTCAGGGTCGGGCGCTCAATCACTGCTCCCACGTACACTCGTGTGCCAGCCGAACCTCTGGGAGTTCCCGTGGACAGCACGCTCTCGATCGACATCGACCGACTCTCCGCTCGCCTTGCGGACCTCGCCGCAATCGGCGAAATCGAGGGGACCGAGGGCTGCGCCCGGCTTGCCTTGACCGATGAGGACAAGGCCGGGCGGGATCTCGTCGTCACCTGGATGCGAGACCTCGGCCTCGACGTGACGATTGACGGCATCGGCAATGTTGTCGGTGTCATGGCCGGAGCGATCGACGGGCCGCCCGTCATGTGCGGCTCGCACATCGACACGGTTCGAACCGGCGGTCGCTACGACGGGAATCTCGGCGTGCTTGCCGGGCTCGAGATCATCGAGACGGTCCAGGCTGCTGGAATCACGCCACACCGGCCCCTGGCCGTGGCCTTCTTCACGGACGAGGAGGGCGCTCGATTCCCGCCCGACATGCTCGGCAGTCTGGTCTACGTGGGTGGCATGCCGTTGGAGGAAGCGCTCGACATCGAGGGCATCGACGGCGCCATCGTCGGCGATGAGCTCGAACGGATCGGCTATTCCGGACCTGCACCGCTGCCGGGACCCGCACCTCATGCCTTCGTCGAGTTGCATGTCGAACAGGGTCCCGTTCTCGAACAGGAAGAAGTGACCGTCGGAGCGGTCGACGGCGTGCAGGGAATCAGCTGGACGGAAGTGATCGTGACCGGCCAGTCGAACCACGCCGGCACCACTCCCATGTCGTTGCGCAAGGATCCTGGGTACGTGGCTGCCGCATGCGTCGCCTTCGTGCGAGAACTGGCGTTGGAACTCGGTCATCCGCAGGTCGGCACCGTTGGCCGTATCGAGTTCCATCCGAACCTTGTCAACGTCGTTCCGGCCTCCGCCAGCTTCACCGTGGACATCCGGAACACCGATGAAGCGTTGTTGCAGGAAGCGGAGCGGCGGTTCGACGAGTTTCTGCGGACCACCGCCGAGGCCGAGGGGTGCACGGTCGAGACCCGCGTGCTCGCACGCTTCGAGCCGGTGATCTTCGACCCGGAGGTTGTCGACCTCGTGGAGCGGACGGCGGCCGAGCTCGGCCACAGCGTGAAGCGGATGCCGTCAGGAGCCGGGCACGACGCCCAGATGCTGGCCCGCGTTTGCCCGACGGCGATGGTGTTCACCCCCAGTCGGGATGGGATCAGCCACAACCCGGCCGAGTACACGTCACCGTCCGATCTCGAGGCGGGCACGAACGTGCTCCTCCACACCATGCTGCAGCTCGCGAACTCCTGACGTGTTTCGTGCGATCGACCACCACTTCGAGGTGGCCTGCGACGACGACACCCTGGGCGAACTGATCGACGAAACGTTCGCTCACTGCATCGTCGACTCGCCAGACGTCGACAACGCCGAGCACATTGAGGTTTCCGTTCGCGGCGCGGAGGTGCGAATCGCATCAGACGAGGGTGTGGTGACCGTGCCACAGAATCGTTCCCTGCAGTCCGTGGTCAGCATGATCAATCTGCGCGGAGCGCAACGCCGAGGTGAAACGGTGCCTGTGCTGCACGGAGGTGCCGTGTCGTTTGGCGGCGAAGCGATCCTCACGCTCGGCCGGTCGGGTGCAGGCAAGTCCACTCTCGTCTCCGCCCTTGCGGCATCGGGAGGCGAGTACCTCGCCGACGAGCTGCTTGCGGTCCGGTCCGCCACCTGCGTGTCGGGCTACCCGAAGGCGATCACGCTGAAGCCGGGCTCGTGGGCGGCACTGCCGTTCGAACGGCCCGATCGAACAAAGCGGGCGCAGCGGTTCATCGACACGGTCGACTATGTGGCGCCCGAGGACGCCGGAGCGCTCACCGTTCTGGACGAAGCGTGGCCGGCCTCCATCGTCTTCCCCACCTGGGATGCTTCGATCAGGACGGCCGAGGTGGAGCCGCTTCAACCATCGGACGCGTTGCTCTCACTCTGCGAAGCCGCGTACCTGCCGCTGTCTCCGGCGGCCTTCTTCCTGTTGGCCGAACTGGCCGGGCGTTGTCCGGCCGCAGCGGTGCGGTACGCGACGACGGACGATGCCCTGCTCGAAGTGCGTCAGGAAGCTCGAACCGTCGACGACGGTGACGTCGTGCTGTACGGTCCCTCTGCGCAGCCATCGGGCGTCAGCGTCGCCGATTTCGGGAGCGAGGCGGTCGTGCTCTCTCCGGACGGGAGCGTCGCTTCGATCGCCGGCTTCGATGCGGCGATGTGGTCCGCCGCCGAGGAGGACTCGAAGCATCCGCTGCACACGATTCCCACAGAATGAGCCCAACGCATCAAATCTGAGCGCAGAGGGATGGCTTGCTGGTTTCACGATCACGCTGGTGCCACACTGAGTGATGTGATTCAGCAGTGGGTTGAACCGACCGTGGAGGGGTGAGCGTGCTGACTGCGGGCGAAACGAAGTCCGTACGACTCGACCGCTCGAACGGTGGAGCTCACATGACGATCGTCTTTCCGCGTCCGGAAATTCGGGTCGAGGGGTGCAGCACGTGACGTCGCAGGAGGTCGTGCCTTGGACCGGGGGTCCCGGGCACGCCGCCGAACTCGAACTTCGCGACTACCTGGCGATCTTCGTCAAGCGGAAGTGGATTGTCATCGGCGTGCTGGCGCTCGTGCTTGCTGCTGGTGTCGCCGCAACGGTGGTGCAGGAGTCGGTGTA
>CALBVR010000333.1 GCA_937969565.1 uncultured Acidimicrobiales bacterium
CTCGACCAAAACCCCGATGACCAGTCGACCATCGACCGATTCCGCTCAGTGGTCACATTCGAAGCTGTAGCCCTCGTCGCCGTCGCGATCGTCACCGCATTCCTCATCGCCGCATCCTCCTCATGAAACAACACCTCACGAACGCCATTGCTGCCATCGGCCTGACTGCCATGCTCAGCGCCTGCGGGGGCGACGACATCGCAACGACCCCACCCGAGCCAATCCCCGCTGGAGCCGATGGCGCAACGATCTACCAAGCACGTTGCGCGTCTTGCCACGGGGAGGACCTCAGGGGCACAGACAAAGGTCCATCCCAGCTGTCAATCGTGTACGAGCCGAACCACCACGGCGACAACACCTATCGAACGGCCATCCGCAACGGTGTTGCTCAACATCACTGGGGATTCGGGAACATGCCAGCTGTGCAAGACATCACCGATGAACAAATCGAGCTCGTCATTGCGTACATCCGCGCCCAGCAAGAAGCCCTCGGCTTCGAACGTTGACCGGGTCCAGACTCAACAAGCGGAACTCGATACTGAGCAGGCGCGACTCGTGTCCCGAATTCACCAGTCCCCATTCCCATTTTCTTCGTCGTTCACTCCTGCACCGCTGTGAGGGAGTTCAGGATCGGGCAGGTTGCAGCATCCTCGGGGTCGATCATCTGCACTGGGCCGTCGGCAGGATCAGCATCGAACCCGGCCAAGGGCGCGATCTGGGCCACGAGGTCGGTATCGCTTGGAAGCGCTGCCACGCAGTCTCCCTGATTGGTGTAGATCACCGTGCCGCCGACAGCGATTTCGTAGATGCCGTCGTGGCCTCCGACCAAACTGATCGGTGTGTTCGTCACCGCATGGATCGCTGCCACCAAACTGGTGGCCTTCGACAGGAGTCCTCATTCGATGCAGTACGTGATTCGGATGTCACCGTCGTGTCGTGTCATTGACCGGCCGGCGACCATGTCGGTGTGGTCGATGACGACGCCGGCGCCGGCGAGTCGTTCCTTGCCGACCGCGGCCAGCGCTGCGGTCTTGCCGCGGTAGTCGGCGCCGTTGTGCGACAGCGCCCACCCGAGGCCGACCTCGCTCGGGTGATGTTCATCGGTCATGTCGTAGCCGTAGAACAACAGCGCGGCTTCGACCCGGACTTTGTCGAGAGCGGCGAACGAGCACGGCATGACCCCGGCGTCGGCGCCTGCTTCGAGGATGGCGTCCCAGATCGGCCCGGCGTCGTCGGCGGTGACGAAAATCTCGTAGCCGCGTTCGCCCGAGTAGCCGGTGCGGCTGACCATCGTCTGTCGTCCGAACAAGGGCGCCTGGATGTGCTGGAAGTACGAGACAGGGGTTGGTCGGCGGGTGGTCGTCGTTGGCGGGTCGGTGGCCGGTTGGTCAGTACCAGGCGTCTGGGATGGCGTTCTTGCGGTCGTCGATGAAGGTGCGGAGCTCCCGGTCGATGGCGTCGTCGATCGCAGGCGGTTCGTAGTCCGCGAGCATCTGGCGCCATTGGTTGCTGGCGCGCTGTTGCATGTCGAGGGCACCGTCGTCGGTCCATTGCTCGAAGCTGTTGGTGTCTGCGAGGGTGGATTCGTGATTGGCGGTGGCGTAGTGGCGCATCGTGTGGCCGCAGCTGAGGTAGCTCTCGCCGGGCCCGGCTTCGAGGTAGGCGTCCATGGCCAGCTGCTCGTCATCGACGCTGAGACCGGCGAGTTGTTTGTGCAACATGGCGCAGCGGTCGAGGTCCATGGCGAACTTCTCGTACCCGAACGTCAGGCCGCCCTCGAGCCAGCCGGCGGCGTGGATCACGTAGTTCGTTCCGGCCAGGATCCCGGCTGACATCGCGTCGGCCGATTCCTGCATGGACTGCGCGTCGCCGGTCTTGGATGCGGTGTAGTGGGCCCCGCAGCGCAACGGCAGGCCGAGGCGTCGAGCGAGCTGACCGACAGCGTAGGTGGCCAGGGTCGATTCGGCGGTTCCGAATGTGGGGGCGCCCGAACGTAGGTTCATGGTGGTCAGGAAGTTGCCATACACCATTGGCGAACCGGGTCGCACCAATTGTGTGAGCGCGATGCCGGTCATGGCCTCGGCGTGCGCTTGGGCGACCAAGGCCGGGACGGTGACCGGTCCCATGGCGCCGCCGATGATGAAGGGCGAGATCACACAGCCCTGGTTGGCTCGGGCGTAGGCCTTCAGCGCCCCGCTCATCACGTCGTCCCACACCAGCGGGCTGTTGACGTTGATGTTGCCTTGAATCACACAGTTGGATTCCATGAACTCGGCGCCGAATACGATCCGGGCCATCTCGATTGAGTCCTCGGCCCGTTCCGGGGCGGTCACCGAACCCATGAACGGTTTCGTTGACCAGCGCAGATGGGCATAGGTCATGTCGAGGTGCCGCTTGTTCACCGCTACGTCGACCGGCTCACAAACCGTGCCGCCGGAGTGGTGAAGCCACGGCGTCCCATACGTGAGCTTCACGATGTTCTCGAAGTCCTCGAGGGTCGCGTACCGGCGCCCCTGGTCGAGGTCGGTCACGAACGGCGATCCGTACGCCGGGAGGAACACCACGGCGTCCCCACCGATCGGGACTCGGCGCCCATCGCGACCCGCCATCTCGAACGCTGCAGGAGCGGTCGAACACATCGCCGCCGCCAAGCCGGGATCGAACCGCACCCGCTCGCCGTCGACCCGAGCCCCCGCAGCACGGAATAGCTCCAGCGCCTCCTCGTCGCCACGAAACTCGACACCCACCTCGTCGAGAAGACGATCCGCATGCGACTCGATTGCATCGATCTGGGCTGTGGTGAGGGGCTCG
>CALBVR010000334.1 GCA_937969565.1 uncultured Acidimicrobiales bacterium
CCTCGGCGATCATGCGCAACGCCGTCCGCAGCTGCGGACCACAATCGCAACGCTCCGAGGCGAGGATGTCGCCGGTGAGGCATTCCGAGTGCTCGGGTACCTCCGCGGCCACGAGGGTCGTGGCATCGGTATCGGCCACAAGATCCGTGCGTACGGTCTGCAGGACGAGGGCATGGACACCGTCGATGCGAACACCGCGCAGGGTCTCCCCGTCGACTCCCGCGAATACGGCGTCGGCGCCAACATCCTCGCTGACCTCGGCGTGAGCTCGATGCGGCTCATGACCAACAACCCGGCGAAGTACGGCGGCCTCGAAGGCTACGGCCTCGAAATCACCGAGCGTGTCGCCATCGAGACGGCGATGACCGCCGACAACGAGCGGTACCTCACCACCAAGCGTGACCGCATGGGCCACCTCTTCGGGGAGGACAACTGATGGCATCCGGAGACGAACGAGCCTCCGCCCCGGACCTCGACGGGTCCGGACTTCGCATCGCGATCATCGCGTCCCGTTGGAACGCCGCCATCGTCGATCGACTGGTCGACGGTGCGGTGCGCGGCCTCGAGTCCTTCGGCGTGAGCCACATCGAACAGGTCAGTGTTCCCGGCGCATTCGAGTTGCCGATGGCCGCCCGCCTGATCGCCGGTAGCGGCCGAATCGACGGCATCGTCGTCGTCGGTGCGGTCATCCGTGGCGAAACCACCCACTACGAACTCGTCGCCAACGAGTGTGGTCGCGGCATCCAGGACGTGCAGTTGGAAACCGGCGTTCCCGTCGGCTTCGGCGTACTGACCGTCGAGAACGTCGGTCAGGCCGAGGCTCGCTCAGAGGGTCCCGGCGGACACAACGTGGGCGAAGAAGCCGCCGTCGTGGCTGTCGAACTCGCCTCGTTGGCCGCCGACTGGGCCAACTGAACACCGCTCCCAAAACGAGAAAGAGGGTGGTGGAGGTTTGCTTCCCGCCCGAAACAAACCTCACACCACCCGAAGCGAAACCCGCCAGAGTCGCTCGATGATGAATGATTCGGCCCGGTCGCACGATTTCCTTAGCGTGGTTACACCTTTGTAACTCGACCGACACATCGTTCAAAATGCAACGAAAATCGTGGATCGCTGTCGCCGTGGGCAAAACACCCCGAAAAAGTCCTTTTCAAATCACATGCAATTGAAAAGAAAACCTCTAGGGTGCACCCTGCCCACGTCGAGATCCGCCGACTCGACTTGGGAAGTCCCCGGTCGCGTTCCGCCATGCGACCGGGGGCGCTTCATTTTTCGGCCAAGGTCCATGGCTTCGCCGAAATCTCGACGCTGCGTGTCAGAGCAGCGTCGCCAGCGCCCACACGGTCATCACCAGACCGAACGCGATGAACACCAGCGTTCGGACCAACGGCGGTCGTTCCAGGTCACCGTCGTCGCGTCGATGCTCCGGCGGCCGCACAAGCGCCATCGCGTTGCCCGCCACCAAAGCACCCCCGAGCGCCAGCGTCAGGAGTGGGAGCAGATTGTCGCCGAGGAACAACGTCTGACCGAGAATCATCCCGTGCACCCTACAGTTCTGCAACATCTTCAGATTGTCCTCAAGCTTCGTGAAGGCCTCACCGATGCTTTGAGTGTCTGGTGATTCGCCCTCACCGGATGCAACAAGGAAAGGGGCGGGAGTCGCGACTCCCTCCACGCATCACGACAACACTTCGGTGTTGGCACCCTCCGTGGCTCCTGCCCTTCCCTTGTACTCTCGCCGCAGGCCGAGCCTTCGAAGGTCAGCCCAGGCGGTAGACGCTCACGGCGTAGTCGCCGTCCTCGACAACGGGGTCGGCGTCCCACGTGGCGAAGCGGTCTTCGAGCGTGAAGCCGGCGGCATCCGCCTGCGCGTCCATGGTGCGCAGGTCGTAACGGCCGGGGAGCAGGCTGAAGCCGGTCACCCATCGGCCCTGCGGTTCCAGGTGCTCGGCCATCCGCCCCACCACCTCGCCTTCGGTGCCGGGCTCCACGAAGATCATCACGTTGCCGGCCATGACGATCAGATCGAAGCGTTCGCCGAGCGCCACGGTCGATGCGTCGGCCAATTCCCAACGGATGCCGGGAGCGTTCGTACGAGCGGTGTCGAGCATCGCCGGATCCAGGTCGAATCCGACGACGTGCACACCACGCCGCGCCAATTCGATGGCCACGCGGCCAGTGCCGCAGCCGGCGTCCAGCACGTGCCTCGGCTCGTACCGCTGGACGAAGGCGACCTCACCGTGCGGGTCCTGGCCAGCCGCCGCCATCTCGCGCCACTTCCGGTCGTAGTCGTCGCCGCGGGCGCCGTCCGACGACTGCCATCGGGATCGTCCGGGCGTGGTCACATCGTCGACGGGTTGCGGGCCATGTTCGCGAACCGCGTGTACTGCGGAAGGAATGCCAGACGAATGGTGTCGGTCGGGCCGTTACGGTGCTTGGCCACGATCACCTCGGCGATGCCCGCGTCGGGGCTCTCCGGGTTGTAGACCTCGTCGCGGTACAGGAACATCACGATGTCCGCGTCCTGCTCGATTGCTCCGGACTCACGAAGGTCCGACAGCATCGGCCGCTTGTCCTGACGAGATTCGAGCGTGCGGGAGAGCTGCGACAGACCGATCACCGGTACCTCGAGCTCACGGGCGAGGATCTTCAGGTTTCGGGAGATCTCCGAGATCTCGACCTGACGGCTCTCCACATTCGCTCGACCCGTCATGAGCTGGATGTAGTCCACGATCACGACACCGAGATCGCCGACCTGCGACTTGAGACGGCGCGCCCGGGCACGAATGTCCATCACGGTGAGACCCGGGTTGTCGTCGATCCAGATCGGGGCCTCGGAGAGCCGGCCCACACCCTGGCTGATCTTGGTCCAGTCGCTCTCTTCGAGCTTGCCGTCACGCACGTTCTTCGAATCGACCCGGGACTCCGAGCACAGCATGCGCTGGGACAATTCGAGATTGCCCATCTCCAACGAGAACAGCAGCACGGGACGATTCGCCTCGATCGCAGCGTGCGTGGCGATGTTCAACGCGAACGAGGTCTTGCCCATGGCGGGTCGAGCCCCGATCACGATGAGGGCGTTCGGCTGGAGACCCGACGTGAGCTCGTCGAGGTCCACGAACCCGGTGGGCGTACCCGTGATCTGTTCGTCCCGCTCGTAGAGCATCTCGAGACGATCGAGATTCTGTTCGATCAGCGTGCGCATGTCGGCCATGGAGTCGCTGCTGCGGCCCTGGGCGATTTCGAACACCATGTTCTCGGCCTGGTCGACGGTCTTCACGACGTCTTCGGGCCGGTTGTAGGCCATCTCGGCGATCTCATTCGACACCGTGATGAGCCGACGCAGCATCGAGTTCTCGCGAATGATCTCGGCGTACTTGCGAGCGCCGGAGATGGCCGGTGCCTGCGACTGCAGATCCATCAGCGCCGCCGGGCCACCCACACCTTCGAGCAGACCGCTGCGGTCGAGCAGGTCGCCGACCGTGACGACGTCGGCCTCGTCGCCGCTTGCGGCAAGCGTGGAGATCGCATCGAAGATGTGTTGATGCGACGGACGGTAGAAGTGGGACGACTCGACGGTCTCGAGCGCCGTGTCGATCGCCTCGCGTGACAGCAGCATCGCACCAAGCAACGACTGCTCCACCTGCACGTTGTGCGGTGGCGTGCGAGCGGACGAGCCACCGCCGCGAGGCGGGGCGGGATCATCCGGATAGGAGTCGTCCGGGTAGTAGTCGTCGGGAGGAGCGTCAGACACGAGCGGTCACCTTCTGGTCGAGTCCATCCTGCCAACGGAGTCTGACAAGCTCGGAATGATGGGTGGCAGGCAGGGTGATCGGCACCGTTCCATGGTGCCGTGGAATGCCTGTGGGTCAGAAGTGGGTAACCGGGGGATTGTCGGTGGATAACCACGGGAATCTCATCCCCACGCGCCATCCACACCTGTGGATGGACTGTGGACAGACCCCGGCTTGTCCACACACTCCCACGTCGTCACAACTTCCCAACGACACTTGTCGTTCCGCGCGCACGTCACGGAAAACGAGAATGGCCCCGCCACCGTTGCCGGGGCGGGGCCGCTGTTCGAATCGTTGGACCGTGGTCCGGTCGATCAGTCCTCTGCCGTGACTTCGATCGACACCGGGAACTGCACGTCGGGATGAATCTTGGTCATCACCATGTGGGATCCCACGGTCTTGATCGGGTTGTCGAGCATCAGTGCCTTGCGGTCGATCACGATGCCCGTCTGGGCTTCGATCGCTTCCGAGATGTCGGCAGCGGAGACCGAGCCGAACAGCGTGGAACCGTCACCGGACTTCGCCGACATGGCGATGACCTGCGGCACCAACTGCGTGGCGATGAGATCGGCATCGGCACGGCTTTCGGCGTTGCGAGCGGCCGAAGCCTTGCGCATTGCCTCGGCCTCGGCCTGGGCACCCTTCGTGGCCTTGTAGCCAAGACCCTGCGGAAGGAGGTAGTTGCGGTAGTAGCCGTTGGACACCGAGACGACATCGCCTCGCTGGCCGAGGCCGTCCACGTTCGACTTGAGAATGACGTCCATCAGACCTCCTCGGTCGTCTCTGCAGCCTCAGCTGCTTCTGCTGCCGGTGCCTCTGCGGCATCGCTGTTCTCGGCGGCGGCGTCGTCACGACGGTCCGGACGTGGACCACGATCGCCGCGGTCGCCACGATCGCCCCGGTCGCCGCGGTTGTTCCGCTGCGTGGTGACGCGAGTCGTGTACGGCAGGAGCGCCATTTCACGGGCGTTCTTGATCGCACGTGCGACCTCCGCCTGCTGCTGCGTGTCGTTGCCGGTGACGCGACGGGCACGCACCTTGGCTCGATCGGACACGAACCGCTTGAGCAGGTTGACGTCCTTGTAGTCGATGTACTCGACCTTGTCGGTCGTGAGGACCGACACCTTCTTCTTTGCGCGTCGTGAATTGTCCTTGTTCTTGACGCGAACTGGCTTCTTGGCCATGTGTCTGTGTTCCTTGTTCGTTCTGAGAGGTGATGCCCTAGAAGGGCTCTTCGTTCATGTCGTACTGGGGGGCGGGAGCCGGCTCGTTGGAAGCGGCGCGCGGTGCACCGCCGCCACCTCCACCACCGCCGAAGCCTCCACCGCCGCCGCCGTCACCCTTGTATTCGTTGCGGGTGAGTTCGACGGTTGCCCACTTGAGGCTCGGTGCGACGTCATCGGCGATGACCTCGACCTTGCTGCGACGGTCTCCGTCCTGGGTTTCCCAGGAGCGTTGATCGAGGCGGCCATGGACGACGACGCGAGAACCCTTGGTGAGGGAATCGCTCACGTTTTCGGCCAGCTGACGCCAGCAGGTCACGTCGAAGTAGGAGACCTTGTCTTCCTGCCCGTCGCGTCCCTTCAAATTCCAGGCAACGCCGAAGTTCGCGACCGCAGCACCGCTGGGGGTGAAGCGCAGTTCGGGATCTCGGGTGAGGTTGCCAACGATGGTGACGGTGTTGTCGTACGCCATGGTGTTTCGCCTTTCGGGCTCTAAGCCGTTGCGTCGGCGCCGAGGAGACCACGCTTCGTGGCTTCGTGCTCGGGCAGCCGAATGATCTTTTGGCGGACGACATCGTCCGCGAGACGAAGGGCGCGATCCACCGTGTGGAGGTCCTTGCCCTCGGGAAGCAGGATTTCGAGCACGACGTACGTGCCTTCCCACTTGTGGTTGATCCGATAGGCAAAGCGGCGCTTGCCCCAGTTGTCGACCTTGGCGATCGAGCCACCGTCGGCTTCAACGGTCTCAGCAATCAGGGCCTTCAGATGCTTCTGGATCGCTGCATCAGCAACGTCGGCATCAAAAATGACCATCAATTCGTACGCTCGCATTACGAGCATCACCTCCCTCTGGACCCGGCGTGGCCGGGGCCCCGGACTTCGGAGCAGGGTTTGCAGTTGTGCATGGCCTTCGGGTTGCCGTGACGGCGCCCCAAGGACCAACGCTCAAGCCTACAAACGCCGAGACGCGAATCCGAATCGAATTCTGGTTTCGACCCTAGTCGGGGTGTCTGACACACAACTCGGGCCGCGCGCTCGTGGGGAGCTGAATTCGCAGGAACTCGGGGCGGTCCCTCAGAATTGGGGTGTGTCCTCTCCTGCGGCGTCCCCACCACCCATCCCCGACTGGGCGTCCCAACCCCCGCCGCCCGCGCCACCGCCGCCACCCACCGGCATGCCGGCCGGCTGGTACGGCGACCCGTGGAACGCCGCGCCGTGGCGTTGGTACGACGGTGTCTCCTGGACCGGCCACACCGTGGCCACACCCCCCGGCCAGGCCGAGGCTCGCAAGCCCCGCCTTCCCTCGTTCCTGAGCGTCCCCGTCATCATCACCGCGCTGCCGGGCACGGTCCTCATCGGTGTTGGCGCCGTGCTCGTACCGCTGGCGATCCTGCTCGGCTTCGTTCCGCTCCTGCTCGTCGTCCCGGTGCTGTTGTGGATGGATCGGCTCGAGCCCGAACCCTGGTCGGCCCGCCTCCATGCCTTTCTGTGGGGGTCGTTCGTCGCTGGAGCCGTGTCCGTCGTCGTCAACACGGTGACAGCCATCGCGACGACCGAGACCATCGCCGCCGTCGTCTCCGCTCCGATCATCGAGGAGATCATGAAGGGCCTCGCCATCGTGTGGGCCGTCCGGAGAAAGGAAGTCGATGGCGTGATGGACGGCCTCGTCTACGCCGGATTCGCCGGAATCGGATTCGCCGTGATCGAGGACTTCCTCTACTTCTTCAACGCCGACGGGGAAGGCCTTCTGCTGCAAACCTTCGTGGGACGTGCCCTGCTCACGCCGTTCGCCCACCCGCTCTTCACCGCCTGGACCGGTCTGGCCATCGGCATCGCCGTCCGGCGGCAGGCGCCGCTGATCACCGCTTGGTGGGGTCTTGCATTGGCCATCGCCAGTCATGCGGCCTGGAACGGGTCGCTCAGCGTTGCCGAGGACGAGACCGGAATGATCTTCACCCTCATCGTGCTCCTCGGCTTCGTTGCCCTCTTCCTCGGAACGGGCGTCGCGGTCGTGGTGTTGCGTGGCCGGGATCAGAAGCGGTTCGCCGAGCTCCTGCCGTTCCTCGGTCAGCGCTACGGGCTTCCGCCCGACGAACTCTCGGCACTGTCGACGTGGAAACAACGGCGGGCGGTTCGCAAGACGCTCGACAAGCCGGCCCGCAAGCGCTTCGACGCACGGGCCGCCGCCCTGCATCGACTCGCCGCCCTCTACGACCATCCGACGCCGCCGGATCCGGCCGACGAATTCCGCCTCCGCGCGCAACTCGCCGAGGCGGCGGCCTGATCGTTCACTCCGTGTTCCGCAGTCCCGTGAAATAGCCGGCGCACATCACCGGTTCTCCACACCATGAAGCTCCCGTCCTTCGTCACTCGCCAACCGAACCTGACGCAACCGATCGAGACCGGCACCGTGCGCTGGCAGCGGGACCTCGCCGCCGCGCTCGCCGAGTCCGAAGCGTTGGGCCGGCCCGTGTTCGCGCTGTTCCAGGAGGTGCCCGGCTGTGCCGGTTGCCAGCAGTTCGGGGCCGACGTGCTCTCCGATCCACTGGTCGTCGAGGCGATCGAGACCGAGTTCGTCCCGCTTCTCATCCACAACAACGCCGACGGTGCCGACGCCGAGGTCCTCGCGCGCTACGGCGAGCCGGCGTGGAACTATCAGGTCGTGCGGTTTCTCGATGCCCACGGGGACGACCTCATCCCCCGCCGTGATCGGGTGTGGGAGACCGGGCCCCTGCTGACGCGGATGGTCACCGCGCTGCACGCGGCCGGACGGGCCGTGCCCGACCATCTCCTGCTGCTCGAACAGGAGCACAGCGATCGGCTCGAGGAGCTCGTCGTCGCGCAAGGCTGCTTCTGGGTCGGCGAGTCGCAGCTCGGTCAGATCGATGGCGTCGTGACGACCGAAGCCGGATTCCTCGACACCGCCGAAGTCACCGTGGTTCGGTACGACCCGGAGCGAATCGGTCGGGAGGAGCTCATCGCCGATGCGACCCGTCGCGGTGTTGCGAGCGCAGTGTTCGACCGCAGTGCCGGCCGCTACCGGCGAGCACCGGAGTCCGATCAGAAACGTCAACTCGGTGGCGGTTCGACGGTCGGATTCACCCCAGCGCAGCTCACCAAGCGGAACGCGTTCGTGCGGACGTCGGCAGCCGACGCCGACCGCTTCGTGTTCCCGAGCCAGCGCTGACGACGCCGTCACCACCCGCCGCTAGCCTCTGGGCATGTCGACGCTCGTCTGCTTCCATGCCCATCCCGACGACGAAGCGATCCAAACCGGCGGGTTGATGGCGAAAGCCGCAGCCGCCGGACATCGGGTCGTGCTCGTGTGCGCAACGCGGGGTGAACAGGGCGAACCGGTCGAGGGCGTGCTCGAACCGGGCGAGGAGCTCTGGCAGCGCCGCATCGAGGAGTTGAAGGTTTCGGCCGCAGCGCTCGGCGCCGACGAGCCGATCCTGCTCGGCTACGAGGACTCCGGGATGATGGACGAACCGGCCAACGAAAACCCGGCGTGCTTCTGGCAGGCCGACCACGACGAGGCCGTCCAGCGATTGGCGACCATCCTGCAAGACGTCGAAGCCGACGTCCTCACCATCTACGACGACCACGGCGGCTACGGACATCCCGATCACATCCGGGTGCACACGGTCGGGCGAGCGGCCGCCGAGGAGGTCGGGATCGAGCACGTCTACGAAGCGACCGTGAACCGCGACGCCATGCGCGTCATGGTCGAGGCCGCCCGAGCCAGCGGCGAGTTCGACGACGAGGACGGCGACGGTCCCGACACCGAGACGTTCGGCACCGCCGAGAACGACATCAGCTACAGCATCGACGTCGCTGCGTTCGTCGCACAGAAGCGGGCGTCCATGCTCGCCCACCGCAGTCAGATCGGCCCCGACAGCTTCTTCCTCACGATGGACGACGCCATGTTCGCGATGGCGTTCGGCACCGAGTCGTTCAACATCCCCGGCCGGACCGACACCGGTGGCCCGGAATCGATCGACATGCTGCCGGGTTTGGAGGCTTCATGAGTACGGAACCACGCACACCACCCACGAATGGACGAACGGAAAGGGCGCTCCGGTGAACGCAGACATCGAGTTCTTCTGGGACCCCGTCTGCCCCTTCGCCTGGATCACCTCCCGCTGGATCGTGAAGGTCCAGGAACAGACCGACTACTCGGTCGACTGGCGCTTCATCTCGCTTCGCCTCCTCAACAAGGACAAGAACTACGCCACGGACTTCCCGCCCGAATACGAGCACGGCCACACCGCCGGTCTTCGGATGCTCCGGACGGCCGCAGCCGTACGAGCAGACCTCGGCCGCGACGCCATGGGACCCCTCTACACCGAGCTCAGCAGCGCATCGTTCGACCAGGAACCCAACGAGAGCTACCGACTGTCCCTCGGCACCGTCCCGATGGTCTCGGCCGCACTTGAACGGGCCGGGCTTCCCACCTCCTACGCCGACGCCGTCGACGACGCATCGTGGGATGCCGTGATCGAGGAGGAAACGGAGCTCGCCCTCACGCGTACCGGGCGAGACGTCGGCACACCGATCATCACCTTCCAGCCACCGAACGGTCTGTCGTTCTTTGGTCCGGTCATCAGCCGGATCCCGGACGACGCCGACGCCGTCCCACTGTGGAACGCCGTGACCACGCTCGCCGCCTACCCCGGCTTCGCCGAGATGAAGCGTTCACTGCGCGAGACGCCGCAGCTGCGGGTGTTCGGCGAGCTCACCGAAAATCCGGAGTTCGAGGATTGGCAGGGTGGCGCCCGCGCCGCCCACCTACCCGAGAACAACTGACGGCTCGCCTCAGCGACGTCGGCGGATCAAGCCCTCCTGCGCCACGGTCGCAAGGTGGGTGCCTGACGCATCGAACACGTTGCCGGTGGCCAGCCCACGCGTACCGGTCACGCCGTGACCACGTACGTCCATGAGCACCCAATCGTCGGCTCGCACCGGCCGATGGAACCACATCGCGTGATCGAGGCTCGCCATCATGAAGCGCTGGTCCCAGTCGTCGCCGGCGGGTCCTTCGGGATGCGACGCCGCCACGGCTTCCATTGCGTTCACGTCGGTCATGTAGGCGAGCGCACAGGCGTGCACGGCCGGATCGTCGGGGAGGTCGACGGTCATTCGTGCCCACAACCGGGAGACCGGTTCCTCGGTCGGTGAGGCTTCGGCGATACGAACGCCGGAACCATCGTCCCGGCTCGGACATTCCGCCGGGGCCGGCACACCGGCGGGCACGGTTGCGGTCTGCGTCTCCGCTCCCGATTCCCCGCCCTGATACGAGCACGACATCGTGAAGATCGCGCCACCGCTCTGCCGAGCCGTCACCTGCCGGGTCGTGAACGACCGGCCGTTGCGCAGCCGCGTCACCTCGTAGCGAACGGGTTCCCGTGGGTCCCCGCCGAGAATGAAGTAGCCGTGCAACGAATGCACGATGTGCTCGGCGGCAACGGTCTTCGTGGCTGCGAGCAGGGCCTGAGCGATCACCAGGCCTCCGAAGATCCGGCCCCATGGATAGGCCGGGCTGTCGCCAACCCAGACGTCGCCGCCGTGCGGCTCGAGTTCGAAGATCCGATCGATCGAGAACGCGGACAGGCCGGAGTGAGGGTCGGAAGCCACAAATCCGACACTACCGCCCTCCGACCGCCGCCTTTGGCCGATCTCCGCCGAGATCTCCGCCAGGTCTGGACGGCCCCGAACCGTGGTGGGTTTACGGTCCGGGGCCCTACGAGAATGATCATCGAGGCGAATTCGCACGTCTGCGTACGGGTGCACACACACGGTGATTGCGCCGGCGGTCCCGGCAACTAGTGTCCGGAGATCGAAACCCGACCCCCATCGGCTCGACTGAGCCGAGCATGGAGAATCCCATGGCCCCGAGCATTCCGGATCGTGCCGAAGTCGTCGTCGTCGGTGGCGGCATCATCGGCTGCAGCATCGCCTACCACCTGACCCGTCGGGGCATCACCGACGTCACCGTGCTGGAACAGGGCACGCTCACGTGTGGCACGACGTGGCACGCCGCCGGGCTGGTGAGCCAGCTCAAGTCGTCGCACTCGCTCACCAAGCTCGCCACCTACTCCGCCCGTTTGTTCGAAGAGCTCGAGGACGAGACGGGGCAGGCCACCGGCTACCGCACCCCCGGATCGATCTCCGTTGCGGACAACGAGGAGCGATGGGAGGAGATCCTCCGCGGCGCCACCATGGCCGAAGGTGTCGGCGTCGAGACGCGGGTCATCGACCTCGACGAGGCGACGGAGCGCTGGCCGCTCATGCGGACCGACGACCTGGTAGGCGCGCTTTATATTCCGCACGACGGTGTGGCCTCGCCAGTGGACACCACGGTTGCGCTGGCCAAGGGTGCGCGAGCCCGTGGCGCCACAGTCGTCGAAGGCGTGTCGGTCACCGACCTGACGACGAAGGACGGCGCGATCACCGGCGTCGTGACCGAGCAGGGAACGATCGAAGCCGATGTGGTCGTCCTCGCCACCGGTATGTGGACGCGCCACCTCGCCGCGAAGATCGGCGTCAACGTGCCGCTCCAGGCATGCGAGCACTTCTACATCGTGACCGAGCAGCTCGACGGGATGGAGCTCGGCACGCCAACGCTGCGCGACCCCGAGAACTACACGTACTTCAAAGAGGAGACCGGCAAGATCATGGCCGGCTTCTTCGAGCCGCGGGGCAAGGTCTGGCGCATGGACGAGATCCCGCGGGACTTCAGCTTCGGCACATTGCCCGAGGACTGGGAACACGTCGGCCCGATCTTCGAGAAGGCCATGCATCGGGTACCCGCATTGGGCGAGGTCGGCCTGCAGCTGTTCTTCAACGGGCCGGAGGCGTTCACCCCCGACGGCGTGTACTACATGGGCGAGACCCCCGAAGTCGACGGCTGCTACATCGCCGCCGGCTTCAACTCCGTCGGCATCCAGACCGCCGGTGGTGTCGGCTGGGCGCTCGCCGACTGGATCGCCGACAAGCACCCGCCAATGGACCTGAACTCGGTGGACATCCGTCGAGCTCAACCGTTCCAGACCGACGAGAACTACCTGCGCGACCGCATCTCCGAAAGCCTCGGTCTGCTCTACGCCATGCACTGGCCGTTCCGCCAGTACGAGTCGGCCCGCGGCATTCGCATGTCCCCACTGCACGATCGAATCGAGGCGGCCGGGGCCGTGTTCGGCGAGACCGCCGGCTGGGAGCGACCGAACTGGTTCGCCGACGCCGGTCAGGCGAAGGAGTACGTCTACTCCTACGGCAAGCAGAACTGGCACGAGAACATGGTCCGGGAGTGCGAGGGCGTGCGGAACGCCGTCGGCCTGTTCGACCAGACGTCGTTCGCCAAAGCCCGGGTCGAGGGGCCCGACGCCCTCGCCGTGCTGAACCACATCTCGGTCGCCCAGATCGACGCACCGATCGGCAAGGCCGTCTACACGCAATGGTGCAACCACAAGGGCGGGATCGAGGCCGATCTGACCATCACCCGCATGAGCGAAGACGCCTTCTTCGTCGTGACGGCCGCCGCCGCCGAGAACCGGGACTTCACCTGGCTGCGGCGAGCGTGCAAGGGCAAGGACGTCAGCATCACCAACGTGACCGACAACTTCGTGATGCTCGGGCTGATGGGTCCGAACAGCCGGAAGCTGCTGAGTGAGCTGACCGACGCCGACCTGTCGAACGACGGCTTCCCGTTCGGCTGGAGCAAGCGAATCCAGGTCGCCGGCGAAACCGTGCTGGCGTTGCGGATGAGCTATGTGGGCGAGCTCGGCTGGGAGCTCTACGTGATGAACGACTCTGCGGGCGCGGTGTTCGACGCAATCGTGTCAGCGGGTGCCGGACACGGTCTGGTGCACGCCGGTTACCACGCCATGAACTCGTTGCGCCTCGAAGCCGGCATGCGGCACTGGGGCCACGACATCACCGACGAGGACTCGCCGATCGAAGCCGGGCTCGGCTTCGCGATCGACTGGGACAAGGGAGACTTCCTCGGCCGCGACGCCCTCCTCGCCCAGAAGGACGCGGCCCGCAGCAAGCGGCTGATCCAGTTCCGCATCGAGGACCCCGACCTGCTCGCCTATCACGACGAGCCGCTGTATCGGGACGGCGTGATGGTGGGCCGCACGTCATCGGCGATGTGGTCGGCCACCCAGGACCGCTGCTGTGCGATGGGCTACGTCGAGCATCCCGACGGCGAGGCCGTCACGAAGGCCTGGCTGGACGACGCGTCATGGGGGACGAACATCGGCGGCCGCAAGGTGCCCCTCTCGGTGTCGATCCGTTCCTGGTACGACCCCCAGAACCAGCGCCCCCACCTCGACGACTGAGTGCCTCAGTCAATTCTCAGGTACGTCTGTTTCACTGACGGTGCCTGGCACCTTTTGTGGCGAAAGGTGCCAGGCACCTTCCGGTTGTGACGGCGTCGACCGAGTCGAATCTGGCAGGCTCAGCCGGCGTGCACGCGGAAGGAACGACGGACCACGGGAACAGCGAGGGCCGTCGCAACGCCGCACACCACGAGCGTGAGCCGCAGCGACGTCACCTCGGCGATGAACCCACCCACCAACGTGCCGACAAGCGCTGCCGTCATGACGACCATTCGATGCGTCGCTCCCACCCGTCCCAGCTCGGACGACTTGGTTCCTCGCTGGCGAGCGGACACCATCACGACGTTCCAGACAGCGAACGCGGCGCTCGTCGCCACCAAAGCGACGAGGAGCGAGATCCGGTTCGGCAACCACCCCAGCACGACGAGCGGGCCCGCCATGGCAGCGAAGGTCAGACCCGCCACCGTGGACAACGGAACACCGGCGAGACGATCGGCGACGGCCGCTCCAACCAGCCCGCCCACTGCACCGACGGCAAGCACGATGCCGAGCGCGGCCGCCGGCAACCCGAGCTCGATCGTCACGACGAGTGCCAGCAGACTGAACCACGTTCCATCGACTGCGGCCAGGGCAGCGGTGGACATCGTGATCGTCCGTAGCCGAGGCGATGAGCGAATGATCGACAGCCCGCTCGTGGAAGCGTCTGTCGGAACCTCGGCCAGTTCGTCGTCCTCCGGCACCGCAAACGGCCGCAACCCGGTGAGCAAGAGGAACACCACCCCGAGCAACCCAGCGTTCGTGACAAAGGGAAGGAATGCCGCGAAGGCGAACAAGAGCCCACCGATCGCCGGCCCGACGAGTTCATTGCCGAGTACCTCAGCCAGCACCATGCGGCTGTTGGCTCGCTCCAACTTCTCTGCGGGTACCAGCAGCGGGATGAGCACGCCGGAGACCGTGTCGGCGAGCACTTCACTTGTACCGAGCACGAACGCCATGACGACCAACAACGGGATGGGCACCAGGTCGAACAGGAGCAGTGCGGCCAGAGCGGCGAGCAAGACCGACCGAAGCAGCGCCGTCCGCCGTGCAAGTCGTATCCGATCGGTCCGGTCGCTGAGGGCTCCAGCCCACGGGCTGACCAGCAACCACGGAGCCTGCGATGCCGCGAATACAGCGGCCACCCACAACGGACTCGATGTGACTTCGAGTGCGACCAGAGGGAGCGCCACGATCCGAATGCCATCGGCCAGATTGGACAGCCCCGACGCTGCGACAACTCGTTGGGTTGGCGTGAGTGGTGCGATCGCGGTCATGTCACCAAGTCAAGCAGCTCTTCATCACTCGATTGTCCGAGACGGCGATCGGCGCCTGAACGTTTCAGATCGAGCGTTCGATGCGGGCGTTCGTCGCGTCGAGTATGACGTGGTCGCCGGTCTGGATCTGTCTGGTCATACCCCGCGTGTTGGTGATCGACGGAAGGGCGAGCTCTCGGAGGATGATCGAGCCGTGCGACAGGTCGCCGCCGATGTCGACCGCGACGCCGGCGACGAGACCGAAGGTCGGAACCCAGCCCGCGTCCACGCTTCGAGCCACAAGAACCGTCGTCTCCGTATCGAAGCCTTCGGGCCGATCGAGTGATGGCGCATCGAGCACCCACGCTCGTCCTTCGACGCGGCCGGGATGCAACGGAATCCCACGACCATCGGGCTCGGCCCCGGCTTCGATCACACCGAACCGACTGCGGACCTCTGGTACGTCCATGGTCGTAAACGCTGCGATCTCGGCGCGACGTTCGGCCAACTCGTCCGCAGTGATGACGCGTCCACTATCGACCTCCGTGAGTTCTTCAATCGACAAATCCCACACCGCTTCTGCTTCCGGGAGCCGACCATCGGCGACAGCGCGATGACTGAGCTCGAGGAAGACCTCGCGATGCACGTGGAAGCCGCGCATCGCTCGGGTCCGAAGCTCCTCCCGCGCCACGAGTGCCCGACGGCCAATCAGCCAGAGCGGAAGCGAGAGCGTCTGACGCAGCGACCGGCCCGCCGGTTCGTCAGCGGCGGCCGGCGTCCGGGCCAATGACGCAGCGAGACGAAGTGTCTCCGCGGGTGTGTCGGCGAAACGGGGCTGCGAGAGGTCGCTCTCGAACCGTCCGCGGTGGCCGTGGTCAGCCAGCCACTGCTTCCACGACGCGGCCGTCGCCGGATCGCCGGGAACTTCCCCAGCGGCCAGGGCGGCCACACCGTCCTCACTCGCTGCCGCGTGTGAGGCGACCGTGCGGAGGTCCCCCATGATGCGGGTGCCCGGCGTGTCGAGGTGCGCAAAGTGATCCGAGAGGACGCCGGCCTTCCGGAGGAGAGCCAGGGGCACGGCCATGGCACTCACGAGGTTGCCCATCTCCTCGACGAGCGCAAGATGATCGTCGGCGAACGCCTTCCCGGCCGCAGCGAAGGACGGTTGGTGGTTTGCCGGACGCAGCAGGCGGCTGGCCACTCGCCGGGCCCGCCGAACCGCACGGCCCTGATCGGCCCCGAGCCGCAGCAGCTTCGGCAACGACAACACGACCCGCGCCGGCTGGAGAGGAATCTGCTCGACATCGTCGCCGCCGAGCGATGCGTTGACCAACGCACTCGGCAGCCCGAGTGACCGAACGAGGTCGGTCGTGATCGACTGATTGATGTACGGCCGACCGTCGAACATCTCGAAGTAGCCGCGGTTCGCAGTGGCCTCGGTGAGCATCCCGCCCGGACCGGCGAGCCGTCGGCCGTTCGACATGATGATGCTGCTCATGAAGACCGACGGTGGGTCCGGCAGGATCTCGCGGTGATTGGCGAGCGTGAAGGTCTCGTCGCGGGTGATCGGCGCCGTGATCGGACGGATCTGGAGAAACCAGCACGTGGTGCCGTCGTCGGCCCATTCGATGTCCCATGGCTCGTCGCCCTCCGCGAGCCGGGCGTCCCGCAACATGATCTGCAGCCGACCAGCCCACGGCTCGTCGGCCGTCGATCGTTCCCAACGTCCGAGCCGCGGCAGCTCGACTCGTTCACCGGTCTCCACACCGGACACGAGTTGCTCACCCTGCCCGGACACGACGTTCACGAGGTCGTCCTGCCAGCCCGGCTCGGTGAAGGCCACACCTGCGTGCACGGCCTCGACCATCGGCATGACCAGCACGTCGCGGCGCATGCGGGCGTCGCCCGACGAACGCACGGCGTCGATGGCGGCACGAATCGCGTCGGCGGTCGACGGCACGCCGAGCGCCGTGTGGAAGTGCCCGGCCATGGAGCGTCCAGCCCTGTCCTCCGCACTGAACGCCGATCGCACGGCCACGGGAGTCGTGAACATGGCGGCCAGCTGCCGGGCAGCCGATGCCGCGTCGGCGCCGTCGATGACCACAGCGCCTTCAGGGACAGGGAGCCCGGCCACCTTCGCGTCGTCGAGACGGGCGGCCTTCGGCGCGACCCCGGCTCCGGCGAGCGTGCCGGAACCGAGGGTGAGGACGCCGGAGTTCATCCGACGAGCTCGCGGGCGATCCGATCGATCGTCGCTGCGAAGTGCTCTGGCTGTTCGAGCATCGGGTAGTGGGCCCAGTCCTGCTCGGTTCGAATCTCTGCGTCAGGCACGACCCGTCGGAACTCCTCGGCGTGACCAGCATCGAGGACGCCATCCCCCGCCCCCCACAGCACGATTGCCGGATCCGTCAACGGTTCGAGCGCGTTCCACCAGTCGGCGTTGAGAATGTCCCACATGGGTCCGAACGCATCGCAACGGGCGTAGTCGCCCAACACGCGGTCGATGGTGTCGGCCGGAACATCGGCGTAGCGACGGCGACCGAGTGCTCGGCCCACCGGGCTCGAGATGGCCGCCTTCGCAAACGATCGGACAAGGTTCGGGCGCATGAGCTTCGGGAGCAGCCGAGTGTCGAGCGACGGACCCACAGGCGCATGGAGGATGAAGCCGTCGGCCCAGCCGGGCTGCTGCGCCGCCTGCAGGGCGATCGACCCGCCGATTCCTGTGCCGAACACGACCCGCGGTCTCGGGAGCGCTTCGACTGCGGCGATCATCGCGTCGACGAAGACGTCGAGCGTCGGGGTCGCCGAGGGCAGCGGCGAGCCGTCGAACCCGGGCAGCGTGATCGCATGCAGGGTGGTACCGGCAGCGAGTGGGTCGGGCAGGAGCTCCCACCTTGCCGGACTTCCGCCGTTGCCCGGAACCGCAGCAATGTGCATACACCCATGATCCCATCGGCGCTCCACCACGAACGGATCCACCGATCAGGTGCCTGGCACCTAAACCCCCGTTAGGTGCCAGGCACCTGAGGGACGAATCGTTGAAAATTCAGTGGTTCGTGCGTCGGAACCGTCCGTTGGGTGCCAGGCACCTAGGCACTTCAGGCGAGGCGATCGCCGATCTTCGTACACGCATCGAGGAGGACGGCGGCGACCTCGGCTTCGGCGCGCTCGCCGGGGAAGCGGTAGTCGGGGCCGTACACGTTGAGGGCGGCTACCGCTTCGCCTACGCCCGTTCGGATGACTGCGGCGACGCCCGTGACATCGTCGGAGAACTCCTGAAGGGTCCAGACGATGCCGGTGTCCTGCATGTGTCGGAACTTCTCGTCGAGACCGGACTTCGTGAGCACCGTCGTGGCCGTGAACGCTTCGAGC
>CALBVR010000335.1 GCA_937969565.1 uncultured Acidimicrobiales bacterium
GTCGTTGCCGCCCACGATCAACAGCAAGAGGTTTCCGAGGTGCTCGATGGTCGGCATGTCCCGTGTTGCCTCACCATTGGCGAGCATGGAGACGAGATCGAAGCCGGGATTCTCCCGGCGCTCGGCCCAGAGCCGCTCGAAGTAGGCGACGCACTCCATCAGTTCGTCGATCTTCTGCTGCTGTGTCTCGACGATGCCTCCCGGCCCGGGGATCGCGAACACGATGTCCGACCAGCGCGTCAGCTTCCGGCGGTCGTCCATCGGAAAGTCGAACAGGGTGGCCAGCATGAGGGTCGTCAGCTCGACCGAAACCGTGTCGACCCAGTCGAACGTCTCGCCCTCCGGAAGCGAGTCGAGGAGCTCTCCGGTGCGCTCGCGGATCATCGGCTCGATGTTTCGAAGGTTCGCTGGAGCCGACACCGACCGCACGGTCTTGCGCTGATCGGTATGCGTTGGAGGATCCATGGAGATGAACGAGTTGACGGCCGCATTCCGCATGCCTTCTTCGCTCTGGGCGATCTCCTTCAGTCCCAGCGTGATGCCCTTGGCGGAAGAGAACGTCTCCCAATCGCCGTCGATCGCCCGAACGTCGTCGTACGTCGTGATCGACCAGTAGCGCCCGGCGGTCTCCAACTCGTTCAGATGCACCGGGTCCTCGGCGCGGAGTCGGGCGAAGTGATCCTGCCAGCGGTCTTCGCGCATCAGGTGCGCGTTGGCCGGGTTGATGTCCTCGATCGCAAGGTCGGCGGCCGCCGGAACGCCGGCGCCCTTCTCGGCCATCTCCATCTCCGGCGTGACGATGTCCGGATTGAACATGGGTTCGGCGCTCGCTGCAGTCGTATCCGTCATCCTGGCCCCCTTACGTTGTATGTCCAGTGTGGCGCATGGGGGCCGCCACGGAAAACCGCGATGGGTTCAGCCGTCGGCTCGGCAGAGCTCGTCGTAGTTGCTGGCCGTGTACGGCAGCGGTTCGAGCGTGTCCGGGTGGAAGAGCGAACGATCGATCGCGTAGATGTCACCGAAGTAGACATGGATCGCCCGCGCCGGCTGCCCTTCGGGGGAGCTGATGGCATGGATCGCCCGCTCGCCCAGAACCATCACGTCGCCGGCCTCGAGCGGCCGGCCCGCGGCGGGAGTGACACCGTCGGCGCTGCGGGCAAAGAACCGCTGGTCTTCACGGCCTTCGAAGACCCCGATGATGGCGTGCATCTCGTGGTCGTGCGGAGGCTGCAGCACGCCCGGAAGCGTGTCGAGAATCATCACGGTCAGTTCGTCCGACTTGTGGCACACGTGCTCGCCGCCCAAGGTCCATCCCAATGGGGATGTTTCCACGCCGGTGAACGCCGGGATGCTGTCCGCAAACCCAGCCGTTGTGATGAGGTCCTCGAGAAGACGGGAGACGGCCTCATGGTCCCGCGTTCGGGCCAACGGCTTGCAGGCCTCGACGAAGGAATCGAGCGTGGGAGGTGTTTGCATGGGAGTCGCTCCGGGCGGTCGGCTGAACCGGACCGTAGCAAACGCAGGTCAGCGATCAGACGACGATACGGCCCGCGAGCGCGTCGTCGATGGCCTTCTGTCCGTGGTGCAGCCCGACCTCGTAGCGCCCGAACACGAACTCGTCGTTGGCGCCGGCGGCGAAGCCTCGCTGGATCCCTTCGCCGATCGTGAAGTCCTCGTCGAACACCACACGGACCACTTCGTGATTCTTCTCCCAGTAGCGCTCCACCTTCTCCGTAGCCGGCGCCTCGGGAATCAGCATCGTGCAGTGGAATGCGCAGGTGCCGGGACCGGTCGGAATGATCGTGTGGATGTAGACGTGGTCCGTCATGGCCTGCACGAAGTTGGCCGGAAAGAGGTAGTTCTGGGTCATGAAGTTCGAGCGGTAGTCCCACTCCTCCTCGGGGAGTGACCGCAGTTGTTCGACGCGGGGGAGCGGCACCGCATGACGCACGTGGGGTTCGTAGTTGAGCCAGAGGCTCTGGTTGTCCAGATAGTTGGAGCAGGCGGTGTGCCGGTGGGCGGAACAGAAGTGGTACGACTCCTGGAAGCCCTCGAGCGCCAATCGCCAGCTCATGTCCTTGTGCAAGGCCCACTTCCGGAACACCACGTGAGAGCCGAGGTCGAGTCGGTCGAGGTGTTCCGCCATCGGTGCCAGCCAGGCATCGATGTCGATCTCCCGTTCCTGGGCTGACGGCACCACCCAAACGAGGCCGAAGCGCTCCCAGGCCGGAAGGGCGACGAGCCCGCGGTCCTCGCGGTCGACACCGTCGAATCCGAACGGCTGGGGCATCCCCCGGAGCTGACCCTCGAGGTCGTAACTCCAGGCGTGGTACGGGCACGTGAACCGGCGGTTGCTGCCGCATGGCAGGTCTTCGATTCGGGCGCCGCGGTGCCTGCACACGTTCAGAAAGGCTCGGACCGTTCCGTCGTCTCCGCGGGTGATGAGCATGGGAACGCCGGTGTCGTCGTGCGTCACGAAGTCTCCGGGTGAGGCGAGCTCGGAGCTGTGGGCGACCGCAAGCGGGAACGTACGAAACAGGACATCGATCTCTCGCTGGAGCCGTTCCGGGTCGGTGTAGTTGGACACGGGGTTCTTGATCGGCTCCGGCAGCATGTGGGTGGTGCCGGCCGCGACGAGGTCCAAGACCTCTCGAATGATCGACCGCTCTTCCTCGGTGGTCCGCATGGCGTCAGAGTACCCGAGGGTCACCGGGCTGGCGGGAGCGTGCGTGTTGGTTGGATACTTCGGTCATGAAGGCTGCGGTGATGCACGAGTACGACGGAGCGGTTCCGCTGAGCGACGCGCCTGACCCGGCCTGCCCGGCCGATGGTGTGGTCGTCGCCGTTCGGGCGTGTGGGGTGTGCCGCTCGGACCATCATGCGTGGAAGGGCACGGACCCGGACGTCGAACTTCCACACGTGATGGGGCACGAGCTCGCCGGCGAGGTCGTCGAGGTTGGCCCCGATTGTCGTCACGCAACCATCGGTGACCGGGTGACGGCGCCGTTCATCCTCGGGTGCGGATCGTGTGTCGCCTGTACCGGTGGCCAGGCGACCGCTTGTGATCGACAGGAGGTCATCGGATTCACGGCGTGGGGCGCCTTCGCCGAGTTCGTGGCCGTGCCTCGTGCCGACTTCAACCTGGTCGCGCTGCCGGACGAAATGGACTTCGTCTCGGCCGCGGGCATGGGGTGCCGGGTGACGACCGCGTGGCGGGCCCTGCACGACCGCGGCGCCGTGCGCGAGGGGGAATGGCTGGCCATTCACGGGGCCGGCGGAGTCGGACTGTCTGCAGTGATGATCGCGCGGGCACTGGGCGCACGGACCGTGGCGATCGATGTGAGCGCGGACGCGCTCACGATGGCCGCTGCACTTGGCGCCGACGTCGTGGTTGACGCCAATGAGTACGACGACGTTGCCGAGATGGTGCGCGACGCGACCGGCGGTGGTGCGCACGTGTCGCTCGACGCCCTGGGGGTGCAGGCGACGTTCGAGAACTCGCTTCGTTCCCTCCGAAAGCTCGGACGCCACGTGCAGGTCGGCATGCCGGTCGGGTCAAACACGACCGTTCCTCTCCAACTGCTCGACCTCGTCTATGCCCGCCAGCTGACCATCCACGGAATGCGTGGGCTGGATGCCTCGGGCTTTGCGCCGCTGATGCAGCTGGTCGCGAGCGGGGAGCTCCAACCCGGACGCCTCGTGACCGGTCGAATTCCGCTGTCGGGGGTGGGCGCTGCCCTGGCGGCGATGGACGGGCTTCAGCCGCCGGGCATCACCGTCGTCGACGAGCTCGGCCGCTAGTTCGAGCCGCTCGTTCGCGGTCGAGGCTCCTTCGGAAGCCCGAGCAGCCGCTCGGCGATGATGTTCCGCTGGATCTCGCTCGTACCCCCGGCGAGCCGCATGCCGGCGGAGTACAGCATCGCCGTCGTTGCGTCGCCGGCGAGCATGGCCTCCGGCCCCCGGAGGGACGCGTGCAGCTCGTGGAGGTCGACGCTGAGCTCCGTGCGCAGGAGCTTTGCGGCGGGCGCCATCGTCGGGTCTGCTCCCAAACGCTGAAGGAGGGCCATCAATGCGCGGCCGTCACCCGTGAGGTCGGCCACCCGATCGGCGGCGATCGCATCGTCACCGACATCGTGACTGCGGAGTCCATCGATTTCGCGCTCGAGGCTGATGACGCCCGCCTCACCAAACGAACCCCGTTCATCGATCAGCACGTTCATGGCGACAGCCCAGCCGTTCTCTCGGCCACCAAGGACGGCGTCTTCTGAAACCTCGACATCGGTCAGGAAGACCTCGCAGAACTCCTGATCACCCGTCATCTGCGTGATCGGTCGAACCTCGATTCCCGCGAGCGACATGTCCAGGAGGAAGAAGGTGATGCCGCGGTGTGCAGGTGCCTCGGGGTCCGTTCTGGCCATGAGGATCGCCATCTCGGCGAACTGGGCATTGGACGACCACACCTTCTGGCCGTTCACGATGAATCGGTCGCCGTCGACCACAGCCGAGGTGCGAAGCGACGCCAGGTCCGATCCGGCCTCCGGCTCGCTGAACAGTTGGCACCACAGCGTCTCGCCCGTCAGCGTCGTCGGGAGATGTTCGGCCTTCTGGATGGGCGTGCCCGATCGGAGGATCGCCTCGCCGGCCAGGATGATGCCCTGAAGGTTGAGGTACGGGGCCACATCGGCCCGGGCGCACTCCTCGAACCAGATCGCCGTGTGCTCGGAACCGAGACCGCGCCCGCCGTACTCGGTCGGCCAGTGCAGTCCCGCGTATCCGTGGGTCGCCATCTCCTCCTGCCAACGGCGCGCCCGATCGTGCAGCTCCGGCGGAAGGATTGCGCCGAACGCGGGACATGCGACACCACCATCGAGCGAACGGGCCAGGAAATCCCTGACCTCGGATCGGAAGGCGTCCATGCTCCGGACAGTACTATCGCCCACGTGTCCAAGCCTGTTGTCCTCATCACCTCCGCCACCGGCCGCATCGGGAAGGAACTCGTTGCGCTCCTTGCGGGTGAGGGCGAGTTCACGGTGCGGGCGTGTTCGTTCAACCCGGACAATCGTGAGGCGCTCGTTTCGCTGGGCGCGCACGAAATCGTTGCCTTCGATCTGCACGACGCGGAAACGTGGGGCCCAGCCCTCGACGGGGTCAGCGCCGTCTACTCCGCGTCGCTCGACCCGATGTTGGAAGGGCACCTCGCATTCTGCGAGGAGCTGGGCCGACGCAAGGACCAGATTCATCACGTTGTACGGGTCAGCTGCATGGGTGCCGACACCAACACCGCCTCCTACGACGCCTCGAAGCACGCATCCCGGGCCGGCGCTGGGATCCCACTGATGTTGCAGCACTACTGGTGGGGCGAGAAGGCCCTGATCGACGCCGGGCTCACCGTCACCGTGCTCCGGAACAACTTCTTCATGAACCATCTGCTGAAGACGGACTGCGAGACCATCGATTCCGAAGGGTGGTTCAGCAACCCGCTCGGCAACGCTCGAAACTCCTTCGTTGCGACCCGCGACATCGCCGCCGCGGCGGCGGTGGTCCTCTCCGAAGGACCCGAGCGGCATGGCGACAAGTTCTACGACCTGACCGGCCCTGAACCACAGACCATGACGGAGATCGCCGCCGACCTCGGCCGGGCGATGGGCAAGGAGCTCGAGTACCGCGCACAGACCGTGGAGGACTTCGAAGCGGACTTCGGCAGCACTCGCGCTGAATTCTTCGAATACCTGTCGAACGGCTTCTACTGCCGGTGCAGCCCGGACTTCTACAACCTGACGGGTCGCAAGCCCACCGCCTACCACGAGTACCTGACGACGCCGGGAGCATCCGGCGAGACCGGCCTCGACGAGCTCTGGCAGGGCAATCTCTGGAAGAAGGGCGAGGACGCCATGAAGGACGCAGCGGAGCTCAACCAGGCGGCCGACTGAGCTACGGTCGATTGCCGAAGGAGGGTCACGTGGCCTCGATCAGCCCAACCGGAGCAGCCTGTGGGGCCGTCGTGTCCCACATCGACCTTCGCGAGCCCGTCGACGATGCCACCGCCGCGCTGCTTCGCTCCGGGCTGGACGACCATCATGTTCTGGTGCTCCCAGACCAGCAGATCGACAACGAGCAGCTGGAACGCTTCTCCACCGTGTTCGGCTCGCTGGGCACCGATCCCTGGTTCGTTCCGATCGACGGAAGCGACTTCATCGCCGAGGTCCGTCGCGAAGCGCAGGAGACCACGCCGCTGTTTGCCGAAGGCTGGCACTCGGACTGGAGCTTTCTCGAAACACCGCCTGTCGCCACCTGCCTCTTCGGCCTGCAGATCCCGCCCGTCGGCGGCGACACGCTCTTCGCGAACCAGCATCTTGCGTATGAACGACTTCCCGAGCAGCTCAAGGCTCGCATCGATGGTCTCGTCGGCATGCACACGACCCGGAAGATCTACGGCAAGGGCGGCATGTACCACGAGGACAACGAGGCGGAAGCGGGGCGAAGCATGGCGTTCGTTCAGGACGGCGACCCGTACGACGGCGAGCACCCACTGGTCCGGGTGCACGAGGGCAACGGTCGTCCCGCCCTGTTCTCGACGATCGGCTACGTGCAGGGCATCGCCGGCATGGACCAGGCCGAGGCGCGTGAGCTTCTGGTCGAACTCCACACGCACCAGATCGCCGACGACGTCGTGTATCGACATCGGTGGGAACCCGGCATGGTCGTCATCTGGGACAACCGGAGCGTTCTCCACCGGGCCACCGGCGGCTACGACGGGCACACGCGCGTGCTTCGGCGAACCACGATCATCCCCGGCAACGCCGCGGCAGCCTGAGCCACCGGTGATCGGTGGAATGCCGGCCGGGTTCGCCCGGTTGCAGCAACAGGCGCTCTGCGTCGCCATGCACACAACGAGAGGCACGACTCGATGACCCCAGGCGATACCCCACTCGTCGAACTGCACGCAATGGCTCCGGTGGGCACCCGGCTCTTCGCCAAACTCGAATGGCACAACCCGACCGGATCAATCAAGGACCGAGCCGCCTGGTTCATGTTCCAGAACGCCCGCCAGGCCGGACTCCTCACGCCCGGCATGCCACTGATCGAGTCCACCTCCGGAAATACGGGTATCGGACTGGCGCGCCTCGCACTGATCAATGGTCACCCGATGACCATCTGCCTTCCGGCCAACTCCACGCCTGAGCGGAAGCAACTGCTCCGGGCCTATGGCGCACGGCTTGTGGAGGTGGATGGCGGCCCCAACGAGTCGATCGAGATGGCGAAGGCCCTCGTCGCGTCGGGGGAGGGCTACATGTGTTATCAGTACGGCAACCCGGGGAATCCGGAGGCACACGAGTTCGGTACGGCGCTTGAGATCATCCGGGACTGGCCGCTCGACGAGGCGCCGGACCACGTCTTCTGTGCCTATGGCACCGGCGGCACCCTCACGGGCGTCAGTCGCGGACTCCGGAAGCGGTATCCGGACATTCGCGTCCATTCGGTCGAGGAGTTCGTCGACGACCCCATCAGCGGCATGCGCAGCCAGGCGGATCCGTTCCAGCCGCCCGTCGCCGACTTCGGGCTCGTGACCGATCGCCACGAAGTGCGCAAGGGCGAAGCCGCCGAGATGGTGCACGAGGTCATGCAGACGGAGGGGCACTTCGTCGGCACCTCGTCCGGTGCCATTCTCCACGCCGCGGTGAACCATCTGTCCGCCCATGGCGGGACCGCAGTGACGGTGTTGCCGGACGCTGGCTGGAAGTATCTTTCGGGCGCGCCGTGGGCCGAGCTGGCCGCACCCGCAACCTGCGGAGCGACCTGAGTTCCGACTACGAAGAGGCGTAGTCCGAATCCTCGTCCGGCGACATCCGCTCGTGGAGCGTGACCGGTTCCTTCGTCTTGCGGCGGACGCCGATGTTGAGTACCTCGACGAACACCGAGAACGTCATTGCGGCATAGACGTAGCCCTTCGGAATCTTCTCGCCGAAGCCCTCGGCGATCAGCGTCATGCCGATCAGCAGCAGGAACGCGAGGGCGAGCACCTTCACCGACGGGTGCTGGTTCACGAACCGGTAGATGCTGCCGGACGCGAAGAGCATGATTGCGACGGCGGTCAGGATCGCGATCACCATGACCGGCACGACATCGGTCATTCCGACCGCAGTGATCACCGAGTCGATCGAGAACACGAGGTCGAGCAGCATGACCTGTCCGATCACGGCAGCGAAGGTTGGTGCCACCTTCGCCTCGGCGTGTTCGTCCTCGCCCTCGAGTTTGTGGTGAATCTCCTTGGTGGCTTTCCAGATGAGGAAGAGCCCGCCCGCGAGGAGAATGAGGTCCTTGCCGCTGAAGCCTCGGCCGAACACCTCGAAGAGCTCTTCTTGGAGGGTGATGATCCATCCGATGGCGAGGAGCAACAGCACCCGCATGCCGCCGGCCGCCAGGATGCCCGTGCGTCGGGCCTTGTCCTGCTCCTCCTCCGGCAGCTTGTTCGCCAGGATCGAGATGAAGACGACGTTGTCGACGCCGAGAACGATTTCGAGCGCCAGAAGTGCGACGAGCGCGCTCCAGGCTTCGGGATCAGAGAGCCATTCCATGGCCGGTGAGGCTAGCAAGTTCGTGTCAACATGTCCGCAGTTGCATCGTCTGGATGCGTTTGAGGAGGAGGGTTGCGATGGCACGGTCGACGACGTGGTCGTTTCCCACCGCAATGCGCATTGGCGCAGGTTGCATTGATGAACTCGCGGCCACCTGCGTCGCGCACGGGATCGCGAACCCGTTGATGGTCACCGATCCCGGGATGCGGGAGCTCGACACGTTTGCCCGAGTGATGGCCGCGAGCGGTCGAGACGCTCCGGTTTTCAGCGATGTTCGGCCGAATCCGGTGGGTGGGAACATCGAACGGGGTGTCGAGGCGTTCCGAGCCGGAGGCCACGATGGCGTGATCGCTGTGGGCGGCGGATCGGCGCTCGACTGCGGAAAGCTCATTGCCTTCCACGCCGGACAGACGCTCCCGCTCTGGTCGTTCGAGGACATCGGCGACAACTGGACGGACGCTGATCCTGACGGCATCGCTCCAGTCATTGCCGTGCCGACGACCGCGGGTACTGGCAGCGAGGTCGGTCGGGCAGGCGTGGTCACCAATGAATCGGAACAGCGCAAGGTCATCGTGTTCCACCCGAAGATGCTCCCGGTCGCAGTGCTCTGCGATCCGGAACTCACGATGGGATTGCCCCGAATGCTGACGGTCGGCACCGGCATGGATGCGTTGTCGCATTCGCTCGAGGCGCTCTGCGCTCCCGGCTATCACCCGATGGCGCACGGCATCGCGCTCGAGGGGGTGCGGATCGTGCTCGACCATCTTCCGCGTGTGGTGAGCGACCCGGGGGACGTCGAGAGCCGGACACAGATGATGGCGGCCGCGGCCATGGGAGCGGTGGCGTTCCAGAAGGGACTCGGCGGAATGCATGCCCTCGCCCATCCGATCGGCGCACGTTTCGACACGCATCACGGGATGACGAACGCGGTCCTGATGCCCTATGTCCTCGAAGCGAACCGGTCTGCGGTGGATGCCACGCTCGGTCGTGTCGCAGCGTACGTCGGGATCGTCGGTGGTTTTGACGGTTTGCTCGAGCGAGTGCTCGAACTGCGCACGGCGTTCGACGTGCCGAACGATCTCGTCGAGCTGGGCGTCGACGCCGATGCGGCGGACGAGATCGCTGCGGCTGCAGCTGTCGATCCGTCCGCCGGTGGAAATCCGATCCCCTTCACGCACGATTTCGCGACAGGAGTCTTTGGCAACGCCTGCTCGGGCTCGCTGGGCCCAGTCACCTGAGCGAGGGATCCGACCCT
>CALBVR010000336.1 GCA_937969565.1 uncultured Acidimicrobiales bacterium
CAGGAGTCGTGCAACTTCGACCTGACGTGCGTCAACGGCAACTGTCCGGCCTTCGTGACGGTCGAGATTGATCCGAACGATCAGGTGGCGAAGGAGATCTCCGGAGCGGACCACGCGATCGGAACCGCTCCGCCCGAAGCAGCCGTTCCCGACGCCGCTGATCTGCTGATCGTCGGCATCGGCGGCACCGGGGTGGTCACCGTGAGCCAGGTGCTGTCGACGGCGGCCATGTTGGACGGCCGGGTCTCCACCAGTCTCGACCAGACCGGGCTTGCACAGAAGGGGGGCCAGGTCGTCTCCAATCTGCACATCGGCCCGGGGGAGCACGACGGTGCGGCGAAGGTCGGCCCCGACGGCGCTTCCACGATGCTCGTGTTCGACGTCATCGGTGGAACCTCCCCGGCGGTGCTGGCCCGAGCCGGGCAGGAGACCGTCGCCGTCGTTTCCACGAGCCGGGTGCCGACCGGCACGATGGTCACACAAACCAGCGAGGAGTCGTTCCCCGAGGTGGATCGTTTCCGGGCGGCCATCGATGCCACGACCGACGCACCCAGCAATCGGTGGCTCGATGCCGAGGGCATCGCCCGGCACGTCTTCGCTTCCCAGCCCGCCGCCAACATGTTGATGCTCGGTGTCGCGCATCAGATGGGGCGGATTCCCGTCTCGGTGTCTGCGATCGAGCAGGCGATCGAGGTCAACGGTGTGGCCGTGGAGACCAACCGTCGTGCATTCGTTCTCGGTCGTCGGATCGGCGCCAATCCCGAGCTGGGCGAGCGGATCTCCGCGGAGGCGGCCACGGTGGCTCCCACCCCGCCGGCGCCGACGCCGGCCGTTCAGCGTCTGCTGGACCAGATTCCCGAGCCCGACGAAGCGCTGACCGAGGTCGCACTGTGGCGTCTGCCCGAGCTCATCGCCTGGGACGACGAAGCCTGGGCGAAGCGGTGGGTCGACGAGATCGTTCGTGTTCGCTCGGCCGAACAACGCATCGGCGTCAGCGGCACGGACCTCAGCCAGGCGGCGGCTCGCGGACTCTGCAAGTTCATGACCTACAAGGACGAGTATGAGGTCGCCCGGCTGGCGCTCGAGCACGACATGGGCGCCGAGGCGCGCAAGCGGTTCGGCCCGAATGCGAAGGTCAGCTTCATGCTGCACCCGCCGAGCCTGAAGACGGTCGGGCTGAAGAAGAAGATCGCCGTACCGGAACGTTCGGGTGTGGCGGCCTTCGCCGGTCTGCTTCGGACGAAGCGGTTGCGCGGAACGCGCCTCGATCCGTTCGGCCGCAGTGCCGAGCGGCGCATGGAGCGAGAATTGATCGACGAGTACACCGCCCTGGTGCGAACCGTTGCTTCAGGACTCACGGCCGAGCGCCACGAGCGCGCCGTCGCACTGCTCGATCTTGCAGACATGGTGCGGGGTTTCGACGAGGTCAAGCTCTCCAATGTGGAGCGCTACCGGGCCGAGGTCGCCGCCGCGAGGGCGGCGTTCCAGAACTGAGCGGCCCGCCGGCCCTGCGGTCGGCGCAACCCGGCGACCGCGATCCTGCTCCGCTAACGTGAGCGCACATCATCGCCAAGGACAGGGGAGCGAGTCAGATGAGCGTCTCGATCAAGGACATCGACGGGCTGAAGGGCCTGATCACCGAGGAGTGGACCGACTGGAGCGAGCCGGTCGACATCACGCAGGACATGATCAACACGTTCGCCGATGTCACCCACGATCACCAATGGATCCACGTGGATCTGGAGAAGGCGAACGCCGGGCCGTTCGGTGGGCCGATCGCTCACGGTTTCCTGACCCTCAGCCTCGTCTCACATCTTTCGTCCATGATCGGTCCCCGCATCGACGGGGTCATGGGCGGTCTCAACTACGGCGCGGACAAGCTGCGCTTCCTCAGCCCGGTCCCCGCAGACAGCAAAGTCCACGCTCGCTCCCGGGTGGTGGAGATCACCGAGAAGAGCACCGGCATCCTCATGAAGCAGGAGGTCGTCATCCACGAGGTCGGCAACGACAGCCCGGCGCTCGTCTACGAAAGCCTCGTGCTGCTCCTCGGCTGAGCCGCGCTCACTGCTGCAGTTCGGGCAGGTCCTTGTAGAGCTCGAGGGCCTCGGGGTTCGCGAGCGCTTCGGTGTTCTTCACCGCTCGCCCGGCGACGATGTCCCGGACGGCCAGTTCGGAGATCTTGCCCGACCGTGTGCGGGGGATGTCGTCGACGGCCACGATGCGTGCGGGTACGTGGCGGGGTGACGCTCCGGAGCGGATGGTCGAACGAATGCGGGCTTGCAGATCGTCGTCGAGGGTGACGTCCGGCGACAGGCGAACGAAGAGCACGATGCGGGTGTCGTCGTCCCACGCCTGGCCGATGACGAGGCCTTCTTCGATCTCGTCGAGCTGTTCGACCTGCCGGTAGATCTCGGCGGTGCCGATTCGGACACCACCCGGGTTGAGGGTGGCGTCGCTGCGTCCGGAGATCACCATGCCGCCGCCGTCGCTCCACTCGGCGAAGTCGCCCTGGTGCCAGGCGCCGGGGAATCGGGTGAAGTAGCTGGAGTTGAATCGTTCGTCGCCGGGGTCGTTCACGAACCGCAGCGGGATGGAGGGGAACGGCGACCAGCAGATGAGCTCTCCCTGTTCGCCAGGGTCGAGCCGGTTGCCGTCGTCGTCGATGACACCGATGTCGAGGCCGATGCCGGGCGCCTGGATTTCTCCGGCGTGCACGGCGCCGATCGGGTTGCCGGCGACGAGGCAGCCGCACAGGTCGGTTCCGCCGGACATGGACGCCAGGTGCACGTCGGACTTCACATGCTCGTAGACGAAGCGGAAGCTCTCGTGAACCAGCGTGGAGCCGGTGGAGCAGACGGTGCGGATGGTAGAGAGGTCGTGAGTCTCGGCTGGGCGCAGGCCGGCTTTGTTGACGGCGTCAATGAACTTGGCCGAGACGCCGAACAGGGTCGGCTTCTCTCGGTCGGCGAGATCGAAGAGGACGTTGCCGTCCGGATGGAATGGCGACCCGTCGTAGAGGATCAGGGTGGCTTCGCTGGCCAGCACGCCGACGAGCCAGTTCCACATCATCCAGCCGGCGGTCGTGAAGTAGAACACTCGGTCGCCGGGTTGGATGTCGCAGTGGACGCGGTGCTCGGAGAGCAGCTTCAGCAGCACACCGCCGGCCCGGTGAACGATGGCCTTCGGTGCGCCGGTGGTGCCCGAGGAGAAGAGCACGAACGCAGGATGGTCGATGTCCTGGCGGTCGAAGGTGAGCTCGGTTGGCGTGCGATCGCCGACGAACTCGCCGAGCTGGATGGTGTTGGCGAGGTCGTGCTCGATGTCCTCCTCGAGGTAGGGCACGAGGATGGTGGATTCCAGCGAGGGAAGCTGTTCCTGGATTTCGGCGAGGCGGCCGAGCGTGTCGTGGCGCTTCTGGGCGTAGAGGTAGGCGTTGGTCGCGAACAGCAGCTTCGGCTCGATCTGGCCGAACCGGTCCACGACGCCGTTGGTCCCGAAGTCCGGCGAGCTCGATGTGAAGGTCGCACCGAGTGAGTTGGCGGCCAGGAAGATGGCCATCGTCTCCGGAAGGTTGGGGAGCCAGGCGGCAACGACGTCTCCTGGTTGCACGCCGGCGTCTCGCATCGCCTGCTGCAGCACGGAGACGAGGTCCTGGAGGTTGGCGAGGGTGAGGGAGCGGACGTGGCCGGTCTCGTTGGAGAACGACATGGCTTCGTGGGTTGCGGCGTCCCTTGACCGGTCTGCGAGAAGGTTCTCGGCCACGCAGAGTTTCGCGCCGGGGAAGAACCGTGTCTCTCGGAAGGATGCGCTGCGATCGATCACCGTGTCGGAACGGTCGCCGATGATGCCGTACCGATCCCAGAGCGTCGCCCAGAAGGCGTCGGGCTCGTTGACCGACCATTCGTGCAACGCGTCGAAACTGACGGGAAGATCGAGATCGCGGCAGAGCGCAGCGACCTCCGTGCGATCGATCTGTTCGGTGGTCGGTTCCCACAACTTGGTCATGTTGACGAATCTATGCGCACGGAGCGTCCGAGTCTGACTCCGGCTGACTTGCCTTGTGGGCGCCTCGGTGTGAAGGTGTGCCGATGAGCGCAAACCTCAATGCCGACACCATTCGCATCTTCCTTCATGTCCTGGGTGTGACCGTCTGGATCGGTGGCCAGATCGTGATGCTGTCCCTCATGCCCATCCTCCGTTCCGAGGGTGTCGACGGGCTTGCTGCACGGGTCGCCGGCGGCTTCCAGCGGGTGGCGTGGCCGGCCTACGGACTGGCTGTGGTGACCGGTGTCTGGAACCTTCTGGCGGTTGAGAGCGACAACACGACCGGCTGGAACATGGCCTTCGGCTTCAAGTTCCTCTTCGTGCTGATCTCCGGTGTCGCAGCGTTCGTGCACCAGAAGACGGACAAGCCCGCCGTGAAGGGTGCCACCGGCGGCATCGGCTTCCTGGCGGCGCTCGTCGCCATGTTCCTCGGCTACGTCATCTGACCAACCCCGCCCGATCTGTGCAGCGGTGGGTGTCTGAACGGCATCTCCAGCTGCACAGAACCCGTACGTCGAAATCTGTGCAGGAGTGGGTGCCGGTGCGGCATCTGGCGCTGCACAGAACCTGGGTGTGGGGTCAGGGGGTGGTGCGGCCGGCGCGTACGCAGTCGGAGATGGCGGCCATGACGGCGGCGGCGTTCGCTTCATGGTCATCGGTGTCGAACCAGAGCGGTTCACCGGCCGTGCCGATGATCGGCTGACGGCGGTTGCGAACCTTCGGCAACGGCGTGCCGGGCGGCCACGCGGTGTTCGAGTGGGCGAATCCGACCGGGAGCACGGCGGCACCGGCGCGGCGGGCGATTCGTGACACACCCGGCCGGGCGGGCCCGACGTAGCCGTCGACCCAGTCCTTCTCGCGGACGATCCTGCCTTCGGGCATGATTGCGCAGGTCTGATTGTCGACCAGTGCGGCGACCATCGCTTCCTCGGCGCTCTCCCGATCTTCTCGACTGAACGGAATGCATCCGAGCTTGCGGAAGAACGGCCCGACCGGACCCTTGAAGTACCGGGAGTTCACCCCGATGGCGGTCGTGAGGCCGAAGTGTCCGAGCAGGATGAGGGCCGCCGGCAGGTCGAACATGCTCGAATGGTTCGCTGCGATCAGCACCGGGCGATCGGTCGGCAGCGGGAGCGAGTCGGGGAGAACCACTTCCGAGGTGAGACGGGAAAGAACCCGGGAGCCGGCGACTGAGGCCTTGAAGAATTTGTCGTGGCCGGTGGGGCTGAAAGCCGTGCGGGCTGCGCCCGTGGAGTAGTGCTGGATCTGCACGGGCGAGAGTGTAGCCCTCCCCGTCGACGACCCCGGTATTGCTGCCGGATACGCTGCGAGGACCGAAAGGGGAACACACGCATGGTCGAGCCCGATTTTCTGCGATTCAACACGCTGAGCCTGCATGCAGGTCATCAGCCCGATCAGGAGACGGGCGCTCGCGCGGTCCCGATCTACTGGTCCACGTCGTTCATGTTCGACGACACGGATCACGCCGCTGGCCTGTTCAACATGGAGATCCCGGGCCACATCTACTCCCGCATCTCGAACCCGACCACCGCGGTCCTCGAGGAGCGGGTGGCCGCTCTCGAGGGTGGTGTCGGTGCGGTGGCGACGGCCTCCGGCATGGCGGCCTTCCACCTCGGCGTCGCAACGCTGATGGGGCAGGGCGGACACATCGTCGCTGCTCGCAATCTCTATGGCGGCACGGCGAACATCCTCGTGCAGACGCTGCCGCGGTTCGGCATCACCACGACGTTCGTCGATCCGCGTGACCCGGCGGCATTCGAGGCGGCGATCACCGAAGACACCCGACTGATCTACGGGGAGACCCTCGGTAACCCGGGAATCGAAGTGATGGACATCGAGGCGATCGCCGACGTTGCGCATCGCAACGGTCTGCCCCTGATGGTCGATTCCACGTTCGCCACGCCATACCTGATCAAGCCGATCGAGCACGGTGCGGACATCGTCATGCACTCGATGACGAAGTTCCTCGCTGGTCACGGTGTCGCCCTCGGCGGTGTGCTGGTGGATGGCGGCCACTTCGACTGGGAAGCCAGTGGCAAGTTCCCCACGCTCACCGAGCCGTACGCGGGCTACCACGGTCTGTCGTTCGCCGAGGAGTTCGGTCCGGCCGCCTTCATCACGCGGGCACGGGCTGAGGGTCTGCGTGACTTCGGAGCGTCGATCAGCCCGATGAATGCGTTCCAGATCATCCAGGGGATCGAGACGCTTCCGCTCCGCATGCGCCAGCACGTGGCCAACGCGAACGCCGTCGTGAACATGCTGGTGGAGCACGACGCCGTGAGCTGGGTGCAACACCCGACGGCGCCCTCGCACCCGGACCACGAGCTCGCCAAGCGTCTCTACCCGGACGGTGCCGGAGCGATCCTGAGCTTCGGCGTGAAGGGCGGACGCGACGCCGGCCGCAAGTTCATCGAGAACGTGAAGCTGGCCTCGCACCTCGCAAACGTGGGTGACGCTCGCACGCTCGTCGTGCACCCGGCGTCCACCACACATCAGCAGATGTCGGCGGAGGCGTTGGAAGCTGCCGGTGTGGGGGAGGACCTCGTCCGGCTCTCGGTCGGCCTCGAGGACGAACGGGACATCATCGACGATCTGGCTCGGGCGCTCAAAGCGTCGCAGCGATAGGGGGAGAGGACATGAAGGTCGACTACGACGGTCGTTCGGTCACGATTGCGACGGGCGGACGGGACCACTCCGACGCCTCCAAGCCCGCCGTTGTGCTGCTCCACGGATCTGGCATGGACCGAACCACCTGGCAGATGCAGAATCGGTGGCTTGCCCACCACGGCTACCGGGTTGCGGCCATCGACCTTCCGGGTCATGGCTCCACCGACGGGCCGCCGCTCGAGACAATCGAGGAGATGGGGGTGTGGACCGCAGGTTTGATCTCGCATCTCGGCTTGGGTCCGGCGCATCTCGTCGGCTTCTCGCTCGGCACCTACGTCGCACTCGAGGCTGCAGCCCACGATCCGAGCTGCGCGGCGTCACTTGTGCTGATCGGCACGGCGGCGACCATGCCGGTGCACCCCGAACTGTTGTCCAGCGCATACGACGACATCCCGCACGCCAGTCGCCTGATGACGTCGTGGGGCATCGGGGCGCGGGCGCATCGTGGTGGTCATCCGTCGCCGGGAACCTGGCTGATCGGTGCGGCCACGGCGCTGGTGGACCGTTCTCCGGAGAACGCTCTTGGACACGACATGGCAGCCTGCAACGCCTACACGGGCGCGGTGGAGGCAGCCGGCAAGATCACGGCGCCGGTCACCTTCGTGCTGGGTACCGAAGACAAGATGACGCCGATTCGTGCGTCGGGCGACCTGGTCGATGCGGTCGAGAACAAGAACGTGATCCGCATGGAGAAGATCGGGCACTTCATGCCGATCGAAGACCCGATCGGTGCTCGCAAGGCCATCGCCGAGGCCATCGGCTGGGACGGTTCGCGCTGATCCAACCGCTGTGACACCTGTTCGCACAATGGACCGGTTTGGTCCGCGACAGTTCGCGGCGCAGCCGTAGGGTTTCTTCGATGGAGATCTTTGGCGTGGTCAACGCATCCCCGGACTCGCTCGCCGAATTTTCGGTGGCGACGACACGTGAGGATGCGAAGGCGCTCGGACAGAAATTGCTCGACGATGGTGCGAACCACCTCGATCTCGGAGGGCAGGCCAGCCATGGCGACGCGGCGATGGTGACCCCCGATGAGGAGTGGGCGATTCTCGAAGGCCCGTTGCTCGGCCTCCTCGAGCTCGGTGTGTCGGTCTCGGTCGACACCTGGCAGGTCGAGACGGCTCGCCGGGCGTTTGACGCCGGCGCATCGGTCCTCAATGCCGCCGACGCCCTGCAGGACGAGGCCATGCTGCGGTTCGCGGCCGAGCGGGAGTGCCCGGTCGTGTTGCCGTTCATGTTGGGGCCGGACCCCCGCCACCTCAAGCATGTGGAGGGCGACCCGGTTGAGGTGATGGTGTCGTGGTTCGCTGAACGGCTGGTGGAGATGGAGCGCTTCGGTCTTCGGGACCGCTGCTACCTCGATCCGGGCACCGGCTTCGCCCCGGCTCACTGGGAATGGTCGGAGCGCTACGAGTACCAGAAACTGATCTACACCGGGCTCGACCAGCTCCGCCGCTTCGACCTTCCCATCTACGTGCCGGTGCCCTGGAAGCAGACCGACGACCGCATGGAGCTGTTGGACATCGTTCTGCAGCACGACATCGACTTCGCACGTGCCCACCTGCCGGCGCAGGTGCGCGAGCGGGAGGCGCTGGCGCAGCGCAGTTGATCCAACGCATTCGGCCACCCGTGCCACCTCGAAGTAGGGTTGCCTGGTGGGTGGCCCGCCGTCAGGGCGTCTGGCGAGGGACAGGATCGAGGTGCGGTCGATGGACAACGTGATCGTCGTGCAACAGGACGGACGCAAGCCGCTGTTCGTCCTCGTGGACGACGTTCTGGACGTCGGCCGTGAATGCGACGGTCTACTTCTGGTTGACGAACGGGTGTCCCGTCGGCATCTGGAGATCCGCAACGAACACGGCCGGCTGATCGTGACGGACCTGGGTTCGAGCAACGGGACGTTTCTCGATGGGCAGCGCATCGGTGCGCCGGTCGCGCTTCTGCCCAGCTCGCGTATCGAGTTGGGAAGCACGGTCATCACGCTGCATCGGGTACCCGTGGGACGCGACACCAAAGTGGTGCCGAATCCCCGCGACACGATGATCGGCTCGGCCGACGTGGTGCGGCCCGTTCGCCCTTCAGCCGGCGCCGAGGACATTCGCCGGACCAGTATCGAGAATGTGGCGATGGACGTGGCCACGAGCGACTCTGTTGCGATTCAGCAGGCGATGGGTGCGGACGACACGGTGACGATCATGTTCAGCGACATCGAGTCGTCCACCGAGAAGGCGTTGGCCATGGGCGACGTGGAGTGGATGGACGTGCTCGGCCACCACAACCGGATCTTCGAACAACAGGTGCAGCGACACGGCGGACGGATCATCAAGAACCAGGGCGACGGCTACATGGTGACCTTCGGCAGCGCCCGGCGCGCCCTGCTGTGTGCGGCCGGCGTGCAGGCGGATCTCCAGGGGCACGAAGTCGTGGATCCGCAGCGGGCGATTCGTGTTCGAATCGGCTGTCACACCGGTGAGGCCATCCACGACGCCTCGGGCGACCTGTTCGGTCGGCACGTGATCATCGCCGCTCGGGTGGCGAACCTGGCC